>NZ_JASJWL010000002.1:0-185158 GCF_035019225.1 Pseudomonas sp. CCC4.1
AGATGTGTATAAGAGACAGCCCTGTCACTACAGCCACTTGCCCCGTAAACGTCATGCCCATCGTCTTAACCCTCAGCAGAGTGCATCTGTACCCCCGAAACGTTCGGGCACGGCCATCCGCCTATTTATCCGAGTGATAAAAGACTGCCTACAACCATCACCATCACTGATAAAAACCTATTCGTAAGCGCGTATTCACTTGCCCTGTAGCGTGAGAAGGTCTATCAACAGCCATCAATCTCTAAAGAGTTATAGCAATGACTGACCAGACAAACCGCCAATTCCTGCTCGCCAAACGTCCAGTCGGTGCAGCAACCCGCGATACCTTTACCTTCCAGCAAGTGCCCGTAGTACAGCCCAAGGACGGCCAGATCCTGGTCAAAAATGAATACTTGTCCCTCGACCCGGCCATGCGTGGCTGGATGAACGAAGGCAAGTCTTATATTCCGCCGGTAGCGCTGGGTGATGTGATGCGCGCCCTGGGAGTGGGCAAGGTGATTGCCAGCGCCCACCCGGGCTTTGCTGTGGGGGATTACGTCAACGGTGCCCTGGGAATGCAGGATTACTTCACCGGTGAGCCACGGGGTTTCTACAAGGTCGACCCGAAACTGGTACCGCTGCCCGTGTATCTGTCCGCACTGGGCATGACGGGCATGACGGCCTACTTCGCCCTGCTGGACGTCGGCGCACCGAAAACAGGAGACACCGTGGTGATTTCCGGCGCAGCGGGTGCTGTTGGCAGCATTGCCGGGCAAATCGCCAAGTTGAAGGGCTGCCGCGTGGTAGGCATTGCCGGCGGCCAAGAGAAATGTAAGCGGCTGGTCGAGGAGTTCGGCTTTGACGGTGTAATCGACTACAAGAACGAAGATATGCTCGCAGGCCTCAAACGCGAATGCCCCAAGGGTGTAGATGTGTTTTTCGACAACGTGGGCGGCGATATTCTCGACGCCGTATTGAGCCGTTTGAATTTCAAGGCGCGGGTCATCATCTGCGGAGCCATCAGCCAGTACAACAACAAGGAAGCCGTTAAAGGTCCGGCCAACTACTTGTCACTGCTGGTCAATCGCGCCCGCATGGAAGGCTTTGTGGTAATGGACTATGCCGATCGCTATGCAGCAGCCGGACAAGAGATGGCGGGCTGGCTGCTCAAGGGCCAGTTGAAAAGCAAAGAGCATATTGTTGAAGGCCTGGAAAGCTTCCCGGAAAGCCTGGCGAAGCTGTTCAGCGGGGAAAATCACGGCAAGCTGGTGTTGAAGGTCTGACACACCACATACAGGTGGCAGCGGACTTGCTCGCAATACAGGCACCGCGGCCTGTCAAGGCAGACCGCGGCGCGGCAATCGCGGGCTTGCCCGCGATTGCCGAATCAAAACGGTGGCAAACAGCCTTAAGCCAGCTCAGCTACCACGGCAGCGAGTGCCTTGGCCGGATCCACTGCCTGGCTGATCGGGCGCCCGATTACCAGATAATCAGAACCTGCATCCAGTGCCTGGCGAGGCGTCAGGATACGACGCTGATCGTCCTGCGCACTGCCCGCAGGACGAATCCCCGGGGTTACCAGTTGCAGACCCGGGTGCGCGGCCTTCAGCGCTTGCGCCTCCAGGGCCGAACACACCAGGCCATCCATACCGGCCTTGTCGGCCAGGGCTGCAAGGCGTAACACTTGCTCCTGAGGCTCAATATCCAGGCCAATACCGGCCAGGTCTTCACGCTCCATGCTGGTCAACACGGTCACGCCAATCAGCAACGGCTGCGGGCCGGTGCGCTTGTCGAGTACTTCGCGGCAAGCGGCCATCATGCGCAAGCCGCCCGAACAGTGAACGTTAACCATCCATACGCCCATTTCAGCTGCGGCCTTGACCGCCATTGCCGTGGTATTGGGGATATCGTGGAACTTCAGGTCCAGAAATACTTCAAAACCCTTGTCGCGCAAAGTACCGACGATTTCCGAAGCGCAACTGGTGAACAGCTCTTTGCCCACCTTGACACGGCACTGCTTGGGGTCCAACTGATCAGCCAGTTTCAATGCGGCGTCACGGGTCGGGAAATCCAGGGCGACGATAATAGGAGTCTGGCAGTCGGACATTAGCGGGTTCTCAGGCTGGTCGAAATCGGCGCGCATTGTAGCGGAACCAGCCGCTTACCGGCACCCGATGATCGCAAATACACGATTTTAGTCTTTACCAAGCTTATACCGCACATGACTGAATAACCGGCCTACACTGAAAGCAATCAACACTTACTCACTTAACAGGATAAACAGCAGCACACAGCGCAACCCCTGCCCTGTGCTGCACTCAACACGGAGAACACTCTATGCCTTGGTATGCCTGGTTAATTCTCGTCGTCGCTATCGGTGTCATTGTAGGCGCCCTGATGACACTACGTGACACAGCCAATAAAGTTGAACTGACCGATGAGCAACGCAAACGTGTTGCCGAACGCAATGCCGAAATGGACGCCAAGGAATCAAAAGACAGGTAGTCAGACAAGCGCTCAGGGCCTGCATGCCAAGGAATGAGCATCGGTGAGGAAAAACCTACAAACAGTTGCATGATTAACCACTGCATCTGTTTGAAGGTCGACGCTATGATGGTCCATTGCATAAAGAGACACCTGTCATGCGCTATTCACAAGATCATAAAGCCCAAACCCATCAGCGCATCGTTAAAGAAGCATCCGGGCTCTTTCGACGACACGGTATTGGCGCCACAGGCCTGCAACCCCTGATGAAATCACTGGGCCTTACTCACGGTGGTTTCTATGCTCATTTTTCATCCAAAAACGACCTGGTAGAAAAAGCCTTGCAGCACGCAGCCAACCAGGTTGACGGTATCTGCGCCGAACTGTTCAGCCAGCCCCACCCCCTGCACGCATTTATCGATGCTTACTTGTCTGAGTGGCATCTGACCTCCCCCCATGAGGGTTGCCCGTTGCCGACCATGTCCGCTGAAATGGCCCAACAGGGCCAGGCAAGTGTCACCACCGACCATGTCATCGATGCCAGGCTCAAACAGATCCAGGCGACCCTGCAAGGGTCAGACACTGAAGACAAAAGCATCGTGATTTTCGCTACCCTGGTAGGCGCACTGGTTCTGGCTCGCGGCGCAGAGAGTGATGCACTGAAACAGAAGATTTTCGAAGTCACGCGCAGTACATTGAAGTCGTCAGCGCCTTATGCCTGAACGCTTGCTGACAGCCACAAAAAAGCCAGTCTATGACTGGCTTTTTTCGTTCTGTTACCTGGCTTAGCTGATTACGATCTTGTCGCGGTTTCTCTCCAGAATAACCTTGCCTATGCCTTTGACCTCAAGCAACTCATCGACTGAAGTAAAATCACCATTGGCCTCGCGATAAGCCACGATCGCCTTGGCTTTAACAGCCCCTACACCAGAGAGTTCACGCTGCAGGGTAGCCTCATCTGCGCTATTGATATTAATCGTCACCACTTTGGCATCCAGCACTACTGGCGCAGCAACCACCGGTTCAACTGCTCCGGCCGCAGGTGCGGCATGGGCCACACTGGAAACACCTACCATCAAGGCAAAGAAAATCGAAGAGAGAAAAGCAGTACGCATAATTGACACTCCATAACATCGTTAATTTAAAAACAGCTTTCCTGAGCTGTATTTCAAACTTAGGCGATGGTTATGGAGTGTCAAAAACCAGAGCGTTGCAGGGTGTGTATATCTTTGATTCGCAGAAAAACCGCTCCACCAAACAAGAAAAAAACCACAAACTTGCAAAGGTTTGGCTATCGCTTTTAGGTGAATTTTACTCAAAAATGATAAATTTTCTAAACCTTCCCTAGCAGATTCCCCCTTAGGTCGATATGATCCAAAACCATGTCCGGTCTAGATGCCGACCCCCCCCCCGAGCAATCATCGACCTTACAGATGGCGAAATCTGTCACAATGCAACTCATAATGGACTGCCATATGAAATTTAAAAAATCGCATGGATTCTAACTAAAAAATGAATACTGAATTCACACTTGAATCACTCATAATCTCCATATCCATTATCTTGCTGTTTCTGCTCTCATCAACCTTGATCAAAAATAAAATAGAGCAAAATGAAATAAAGCACGAATACAAATTCATCAACGGCTTGCGTGGTCTAGCAGCAGTATTCGTCGTTATCAATCATGCCCCTTTCATGCTGACTAACATGGGCCTTAAGAACGACAACTTCTCCTCATGGGCGTGGATATATGCAAATCTTGGCTCCTTCGGCGTACAAATATTTTTTTGCATAACAGGCTTTTTGTTCTTCGATAAAATAATCAAATCCCCAAATATTCAGTGGGAAAAATTCTTTGAAGGCCGAGTAAGACGTGTAGCACCCTTATACTATTTCTCGTCATTTGTAGTTTTTTTAATTGCGACGTTATATTCCAACTTTGATATCTTCAACAAAGAATCACTTATGACAGTGGCCAGTATGTTAACATTCAATTTTTTGGATGGCCCCTCCAAAATCGGCGGCATTGCACTAACGCCTCTCAATTCAGTGACCTGGACACTGGTTCATGAGTGGCGATTTTATGCAGTACTGCCTCTTATCGCACTTACCTACAGATCCAGATATAACAAATTAATACTAAGCACTGCATTATTATTAGCCGCCGTCGATCTAAGCATGAGCACAGTTGTGTGCTGGCCGTACTTTCTGACTGGTATCATTGCAGCAGTTCTTCACCAAAAACTCACTTACATAAAACCGGCAAGCTGGCCTTTATCCATCATTGCACTATGCATCTTTATATACACTTGCGGGACTAAAGCACCTGAAGGATACGGCGCACTGCGATTCGCGCTCACGTCCTGTTTCTTCTTATGTATTACACTGGCAAATCCAAGAGCCCTGCATGCACAATGCCTAAACCGATTGAGTGACATCAGCTACAGCATATACCTGATGCATCTACCAATCCTGTATTTAACATTCAAAGCAGCGTCACACATGGTCGATTTATCCACCATGTCAAAGACAGCTTTCTGGTCAATCAATATGATTGCAGTACCGTTGATCACAATAGTCTCTACACTGACCTTCATTCATATTGAAAAGAGGTTCATGAGCAAAAAAGCCAACACGATTACTGTCGCTGCTGGCACCGCAGCTGCTGCCGAAAGTTAAAGCCTAACTTTATATGCCGCACCTGTGATGCCATCAAAACATTGCCAATGAAGCGTTCACCATTTTAGTGAACTCTGCATTGGCAAGATCTTGATACGCGCCGGCTCCATTGACCTAAAACAGCACCTTTCAAGATGGCTCAACACGACGCTGCTGATGTATCCAATCTACAATCTCACCTTCGGGTGCATAACCACTGACCGTCTCGCGCAGCAGCTGGCGAACACGCAAATAGTCATCCTGATCTACCGCTTCAAGCAGTTGCGTCAATCGCTGCTTCAGCTCATCCCAAGGTAACATGTCTTCGTTGGCAGACATGATCATGGGGTGTCGGGTCGCGACTACGTTATCGCCAATCAGTAACTCTTCGTAAAGCTTTTCGCCAGGACGCAACCCAGTGAACTCGATCTCAATATCGCCATGTAGATTTTTATCCGAACGAACGCTAAAACCAGAGAGATGGATCATTTTCTCGGCGAGCTCGACAATGCGTACCGGCTCACCCATATCAAGGACGAATACATCGCCACCCTGCCCCATTGAGCCGGCCTGAATCACCAACTGAGCGGCCTCGGGAATCGTCATGAAGTAGCGGGTAATCTTGGGGTGAGTCACGGTTAGCGGGCCACCGGTCTTGATCTGCTTGTGAAACAGCGGAATCACCGACCCTGAAGAGCCCAATACATTGCCAAAACGCACCATGGTGAAACGGGTTTTATTTACCCGCGACACATTGGCCGAGTCGCCAAACAGTACAGGCGCGACTTCCCGACTGAGTGCTTGAAGCGTCATCTCAGCCAGACGCTTGGTGCTGCCCATGACATTAGTCGGCCGTACGGCCTTGTCGGTAGAAATAAGAACGAAGTTCGATACTCCCGACTGCAGGGCCGCCTGAGCAGTGTTGAGCGTGCCTATAACGTTGTTTAACACACCTTCGGCAATATTGTGCTCAACCATTGGCACATGTTTATAAGCCGCAGCGTGATAGACCGTATCGACATGCCAGGTCTTCATCACATCCAGCAACTTGTGCGGATTGCGCACAGAACCCAGGATCGGCAGCACCTTCACCGAAAGAGACTCCAGATTGACCCGCTGCTCCAACTCGCCAAATATGCTGTACAGATTGAATTCGCCGTGTTCGTACAGCAGCAGCGTGGTTGGCTTCAAAGCCAAGATCTGCCGGCACAGTTCCGAACCAATCGAACCGCCAGCGCCTGTAACCATGACACATTGCCCCTTGATACAACGCTCCTGCAACTCACCTTGCGCGGGAACCGGGTCGCGACCCAGCAAGTCGGCAATATCCACTTCCTGGATATCATCAACCTTGACCCGGCCAGTGGCCAGATCCATAAACCCGGGCACACTGCGAACGTGGAGAGGAAATCCCTCAAGCAAACCCAAAATCTCGCGGCGCCGGGCCCGAGACGAAGATGGCACTGCCAACAGCAACTCCTGGGCGCCGGTACGTTCGATCATCTGCTGAATACGTTCGGGTTTGTAAACCTGCAAGCCAGAGATGATACGATCTGCAATACTTTCGTCATCGTCGATAAACGCTACAGGCCTCATAGCACGGCCCATGCGCAAGGCGGCAACCAGTTGGTTGCCAGCGGCACCGGCACCGTAGATGGCCACCCGCGGCAAACCGTCATCGCGATTGGTAAACGGCACGTGTTGAACTGCCGCAAACCAGTCGCCCAGAAAGTATTGACGCATGGCAAGGCGCAAACCACCGAGCAGGATTAGGCTTAGCCACCAGTAGTTGAAGATTATCGAGCGCGGCACAGTATTTTCAGGGGTGCTATACCAATACATCACCACTGCCAAGATCAATGAAGAAAGACTGACAGCCTTGATAATGGCGATCAGAGCATCATTGCCGAAATAGCGCATGACGGCACGGTACATGCCGAAACGGATAAACAGCGGGATGGCAATCAAAGGGGCGCAGATAAACAGCCACAGATGTAGCTTGACCGGATTGATCATATCGTCAATCCCTAGGCGCACGACAAATGCAAGCCATAGGGCGAACCAGACGAGAACCACGTCTGTCACCACTTGAATAACTCGTTTATCCCGTCTCGACAGGTTGAGTAAGTACGCTCGAATTTTATCCATATATCCTTTGAACACCTACGCTACTCCAAAAAACCATCAACAAGCTGACACTCTATACACCACTCTATTTATCCCTAAGTTGAGCGTCAGACCAGTGAAGCTTCCTGCACGACATCACTCAATACCTTGCAGGTCAATTCTATTTCTTGCTGTGTCAGTGTGGGATGAACCAGAAACATCATGCTCGTCTCGCCCAACTCTTTCGCATGCGCTAATCGTAACGAAGGACGCCAGCCCGTACCTTCAAATGCCTTTTCTAGATACACCTCAGAACATGAACCGGAAAAAGCAGGTACACCGCGCGCGACCATCTCGTTGAGAATGCGATCACGGGACCAACTAGCCTTAAGGGCTTGCGGACGTACAAATACATAGCACTTGTAGGCCGCGTGCACATCAGCGACCGGCAACACGGGTACACGAAGTGCAGGCAACTGCCGGGCCTGGGCCCAAATACGTGAAGCATTTTTCAGCCGAGCGGCATGCCACTCTTGCATCCGGCGCAACTGGATGCGTCCGATAACAGCCTGAACCTCAAGCATCCGCCAGTTCGTGCCGAAGCTTTCGTGCAGCCAGCGGAAACCTGGTGCATGCTCACGCTCGTAAACCGCTTCCCAGCTCTTGCCATGATCCTTGTAAGCCCACATGTCGGCCCACAGCTGGCGATCATTGGTGGTGACCATGCCGCCTTCGCCGCCCGTGGTCATGATCTTGTCCTGGCAGAACGACCAGGCGGCGATATGACCGATGGAGCCGACAGGACGGCCTTTGTAATGAGCTCCATGAGCTTGGGCGCAATCTTCGATCACCTTCAGGTCATGCTCAGCCGCCAAATCCATGATCGGATCCATGTCACATGGCCATCCAGCCAGATGAACACAAATGAGGGCTTTGGTACGGGGCGTCAACACTGCACTAATGGTTTCAGCAGTGAAGTTCTGCGAGTCAAGGTCGACATCTGCAAATACCGGCACAGCCCCAGCATTAACAATGCTTGAAACCGAAGCCAGGAAGGTACGAGAAGTAACAACAACTTCATCACCCGGACCGATATCAAGTGCCTTCAACGCCACATCCAGTGCTACCGTACCATTGGCTAGGGCCACGGCATATTCCGTGCCTGACCAGGCGGCAAATTCTTTTTCAAAAGAGCGGGTTTCTTGCCCAGTCCAATAGTTGACCTTGTTCGACAAAATTACCGCACGGACAGCGTCGGCTTCTTCTTCCGTGAAGGAGGGCCAAGGAGAAAATGGTGTATTCAGCACGATTCAGTACCCATGATTTGAATGATAGAAATTTGGTCCGTGCACGTCCGACTGTACAAAAACTCATGCAAATGAGTTACCACTATAAACCATTAATGCTGTAAAGCTTTCGCTGGAACACCCACAACAGTCATATTGTCGACAACATCATTGACCACGGCCGCACCTGCCCCAACCTTGACCCGGGATCCAATGCTGACCGACTGCTTAACGGATGCACCTATTCCAATCCAGCTCAATTGACCAACATGGACTGTACCCGCCAACCTTGCGCCTGGGCTGATGTGGACACATTCTTGCAAAATACAATCGTGGTCAATACTGCACCCGGTATTAAGAATGCTTCCATCACCTACGTTTGCGCCTGGATTTACCACTACCCCTGCAAATGCCACGACGCCTTTACCCATAGTGGCGTGTCGACTGATTGTCGCTGCCGGGTGAATAAGTGTGATTAGCATTGCTCCGGCATTATCGAGCTCTTTCATTTTCATGCAGCGAATATCATTATTGCCAATCGCAACTATGACACCGTCGAACTCCTGAAGGCGCTCCAATAATGCATGTGTATCACCCACCACAGGCCAATGGCCCACAAACTGGATAGATGGCCAGTTATCATCAAATACTTCAACAATGTCCCAGTCACAGCATTCAGCGGTATCTGCTACAACTTTGGCATGCCCACCTGCCCCCACAATGGCGAGTTTTTTTTCAGCTGGTGCAGTCCCTGTAAACTTTGATATCGTGACCTCGCCGGCAGCGGAGATACCCTCGCGGACAAGCACTTTCTTAAGAGTAAGCCCGATAATTTTGAGGTCGAGCCAAAATGATTGGTTTTCGACATACCAAATATCGTATTGGAATTTCTGCTCCCAGCTGATTGCATTACGGCCATTAACTTGTGCCCAACCTGTAATCCCGGGTTTTACATCATGTCGGCGCGCCTGTTCAACGCTATACAGTGGCAAATACTCCATTAACAACGGCCTGGGGCCAACCAGACTCATATCGCCCTTCAAGACACTCCAAAGTCCAGGCAACTCATCCAAGCTGCTTGAGCGTAAAAAAGCTCCGAAAGAGGTCATGCGTTCCGAATCAGGCAAAGGATTACCATGTGCATCAACCGCATCTTTCATGGTTCTAAATTTCAGCATTTCAAAAGGCACGCCGTGCAAACCGGGCCTTATCTGCCTGAACAATATTGGACTTCCCAATTTAAGTCGCACAGCTAAACCTAAACAAGCGATGACTGGTGAAAGAACAAGCAGACCAAAAAAAGATGCTGTTATATCGAATAGACGCTTAATCAATGTCAAGCTCCTGCAAGTAAAAATTCTGCATCCGTTCCCAATGAGCAGTACGATCAAAACGCTCAACAATTCTAGCGCGGGCGGAAGTTCCCATTTCAGTCATACGGTCATGGGGTGTTTCAACCGCTTGCATCATTGCACTCGTCAAGGACGTGACATCACGGGGCTGGGCCAACCAACCATTCATACCTGACTCAATAATTTCGTTACAACCACTGATATCTGTTACAACAGCAGGTATGCCCATGGCACATGCCTGCAACACGACATTGGGAAAGCCCTCCCGATAGCTTGACAAGACAAGGGCGTCGGACGCTGCCAGGGCATCACGTATATCTTCCTGAAACCCCAACGTATGAATCCTTGGATGCTGCTTCAACAATGCGAATGTTTCTGCATCTATCGGCGCTTCAGAGTCCAAGCCTCCGACCACAATCAAATGGGTGTGATCAGGAAGTCTCAAAAAAGCCTGCCCCAACTCCTTCAGACCCTTGTCTCTGTTCAAGCGTCCGATAAAGCAAAAAACGAACTCATCGTCCATTATTCCCAGGCTTTCTTTAAGCGCTTTAGAGTTAGTTATAACGAACTGGTTATCAGGTCGAAAAAAATCAAGATCCACACCCGCAATATTCCCATGCCCAATGACAGACATCTGCTTTTTAGTCACGCGATAAGCCAGCAAATCTTTTTTCACACCCAATCCTTCAGGGACGACTGTGGTGGCACAGACACAAATCAATCGATCTACGTTGATAAGAAGTGTTTTCTTGAAACCGGTCTGGGTGGGGAATATAAGTCCGGTAAACGTATGAATCCTGACAGGAACCCGGCACAAAAAAGCCGCAATCATCGTCACCAGGCCCGCCTTGGGTGTATACGATTGAACCACCGAAGGTTTTAATTTACGAAGCAACCTGCACATCGAGAGAATTGAAATAACGTCAGCGAATGGACTGATGCCCCGCTTCATTGCTACAGGATGAACGGGGACGGCTTCCCGAACAGCAATTCTATCTACCGGTCCATCAGCAGAACAAGCCAGATGTACCTTGAACGAATGGTTCAGAAACTTTGGCTGATGAGCCAATATGGTCATCAGTGTTTCCGGAACGGTTGTGACAATTAATAAAGTTGCTTCTTTCATGACTCAACCTTTAAACGGATCAAAACAGACAAAGCTCAAGCTGTATAAAGACGAGTCCAGATGCTGACGATCTCATCAATAGAGTAGTTTTCAACGATCCGCAATCTTGCGGCGCGCGACATGTTATTTTTTTCACTGGCCGTCTTAGCCAGAGCAATGCTCATGGCCTGAGCAAGACCCTTAGGATCCTTGGCTGGAACTAAGTATCCGCAACCACCCACGACTTCTTTAACGCCGCCGCAATCGGTTGCTACCACGACTTTCTCGGACGCCATGGCTTCAGCTACCACCAAACCAAAGCCCTCCCAGGCCGAGGAAAGCACGTATAAATCCGCTGCATTATATATATCATTGACGTCTGATCTGACGCCTAAAAATCTCACCAGCGGGGTAAGTTTCAAGGTAGCTACGAGATCTTTCAGCTCCTGTCTCAGCGGACCATCACCTACAATCCATAGCTTCACCGTTTGTTTGTTATCGGACAGTACTTTAAATGCATGTATTAGATTTTTATAGTCTTTGGCATCAACCAGTCGACCCACCGCTACAAGCAATTCGTCCTGATCAACAAGACCTTCCGAACTCCTGATGGCTGCCCGCGTAACCGGGTCAGGCTTGAAGCGTTGGGTATCAATACCATTCGGAATGGCCAGCATGGTACCTGGCGGACAGGCTTTTTTTTGTTCGAATATATGCACAGCTTCAACCGTTACATTGGTTGTCACATCAGCTAAAGAATGCGTGAGCCGATAAGCGAGCATTCTTGCCTTACCGCCTTCATTGGTATTGTGTGCTGTATTGATCAGTCTTTTGATGGTACAAATCGGCCTGATCATTCGAGAGAAGAGGTTCGCATGCACCATGTGCGCATGAACGACATCAGGATCAAAATCCTTGATAATACTCCTCAACTTAATAAAGCCTTTGAGAAATCCAGGTACTGTTTTCTCTAGATTCAACCCCAAAAGCTCAACACATGGACTTTTGGGTCGCAACAGAGCAGGCCCGGTTAGATAGCAGATTTTCACCTCATGCCCGCTCTCGTGAAAACGATCGGCAAGGTCCAGAACCTGTCTTTCCGCACCACCCACACCAAGACCTGTGATGATATATAAAATTTTCATACTAAATTTTTCGCCTGTTGCTCACACGAAACACGACACACTGAAAATATCGCACTATGCACTTTAACTTCCTGACAGCACCTGCCTCGCGCAACACCTGTTCTTTATAAAATAAACCAAAACCCTGGGGATTTCGTTTCAGATTATTGAAAAAATTAGCTGAATACCCATCCGGTAAATATTCGCACAAATAGATATATTTGCTGTAAAAGTACAGGATCTCACCTTCGTCGGATATTCTGTTCCAGATCAACAATTCAGGGACAAATATCTCGTCTTTAAAACGAGGAAAAGGATGTTTAAGCAATGCACTTTTCTTGAATACATAAGCCAGATCCCCTAGAAAGTGATTGGCTGCTTCAGTAGGTGTCATCTTCGAAGCGACAGTATCGTCGTCTGAGAATACGGCCCCGATAATATTACCGGCCAGATCGGCCCTCCTATAACAAAGCCCGGCAATACCATGGGTGTCCAGGTTCTGCAAGTCTTCGTTAATGACTTCAATAGCATTCGATGTAAGCGCATCGTCACTATCGACCAACAACACCCAATCCCCTGTTCCGGCTGGAACCCCGGCGTTAATCGCTATATGTTTTCCGGCGTTTTCTTGCTGCAAAATCTTGATAGAGAAACTGGAATTCTGCTGAAACTCCTCCAGCAATGAAAGCGTTTCGTCTTGGCTTCCATCATCAACTACGACCCACTCGAAGGACTTATTAGTCTGCTTCTCCAGGCTTTCATACAAGCGGCCCAAGGTGTAAGCACGGTTATAAGTTGCTGTCAGTACAGTAATCATAAATACCGCTCATCTATTTTATTTTGTACGCTAACAAAATCAGCGAGATGGAGAATAATACCTCAGCCAAAACCAGGCCATACACGATACCAGCCAAGTCATACCAGAGAGAAAACAGAGCTGCCAAACACAAGGAAAGCAACGAAAAAAACATCAAACACATACTGAGGATTTTATCTTTCCCTAAAGGCATGAATATCGTCAGACCTATGGCCTGATTCATCATGCGAAAGGGTATGATCATGACAAATACTTGCAGGATAGATTTAGCTTCATCAAAGCCAGGACCTAACATCAGATTAATTAAAAAATCGCCCAACGCATAAATTATTGTAGCCCCAGCAACGCCGGCAGCAAACAGGAATGCTACGATAAAACTCGACAGCTTCAAGTTGATACTGGTTGTTTTCAAAAGCCGCCTGCTTAAGTAGGGATACAACCCGATCAACACTGGCCCTACCAGACCAACAGAAGCTTTTATAATTTTTTCAGCAGGCACAAACTTTGCAACCGATGCCTGCCCACACATAACCCCGACAAGCGCGGGCCCTGCACTCAACATAATATTATTGGAGCTTTTGTAGATAAAACCATGAAAGCCCGACTTTATTTGCTCGACCCCACTTTTGAAATCAATATTGAAACCACCCACTATTTTGTACGCAAGATAGAGTCCAACCAAAGTATTAAACAGAGAAAAAGAGGACATGATCATTAAAGCAAAACTGGCATTGGCAGAGACATTCAGCAGCAGGTATAAAACTAACAAACCGGCAAATCTCAACACCAATTCGAAGGTCACAACAAACGTAAGCTTCTCCAGCCCCTGAAATAGCCAAATATTACTGAAGCTAAATGCCAGAAAATAAAGATACCCCCACAGGATTAATTGCAAATCGAGATCAAAATCCAGAATTGACAGCACGCCCATGGACACCGCAATCATGCCGCTCGAGAGTAATAACTTGGCTGAGTTGACACCATTATAAATCGCAGAAAGCAGCGACTTATTCTCTGGCCCGCACACTGCCACCTGCCTCGCCCCACTCAAGGAAAAACCATACTCGACGATGAGGGAGCACAACAAAGCAGTTGTTTGAATGATCAGCACCTGACCATATTGATCGACGCCCAGTGCTTTGGCCAGAATCGGAATTTCTAGAATGGGTATTAAATAGCTAACCAGCTGAGCTACCAACAACAAGCTGACATTTTTAAATTGCAACCTCATTTTCGTCATCACCCCCTGTGACCTGGACATGTTCGCTCATGATGAACTGACGCGACAATACCGATAGGGCGGATGTCATCAAGATCCATATTCCCCACTCAGATAGTTCTGTACTGAAAGGATGGAGCATCAACAATAGGGCAAAACCTAACGAACCGCCTAATGCAGCAATGGCATAAATAAAAATATATTTTGCTTTGTGTTCATGCATTGCGTAGCGACACAATCGTATTGCAAATATCAGCAAGGGTGAGAATATGAGAATCAGAAGGCCGATAAAACCCAAAATACCCAGATCGCCACCGGATGAAATAAAAGCGTTGTGCACAACCATCGGACTACCATCCACTTCAGACGTCGTACTGCCGAAACCGCAACCAAATGGCATGCACGTTTCAAAAGACCTCAGACCATCAGCTAGCATTCGAGCTCTTACAGGATCCCCTGCTGCCAATCTGTCCACGACTAGAGGATTCTGATTGAAATTAAGAATATCGTAGCCGGTGCTGTACAGCATCAACACGGCAGTGAATGAAATGATTGAAATAAAAAACAGGAGTAATGTCAGCTTTGGTCTGACATGCATGCTGAGCAGCAGTATCAAGAGTATCACAAGCAAAAATACAATAAATCCTGTACGACTGGAATCCATAACAAGTATGTACGCGCCGGCGATCATGACCAGTAGGCTAGTTACTTTACTTCTGCCATCAAAGAGCGTACCCACAATTACAAAACCTGCGAAGAATGCACACGTTTTCCACAACACGCCCGGATAGGCAAATAAACTTCCTTGCCGACCATCGCCCAACTCAATATATAAACCTGTCAGGTAATATTTCGCCATGCAAAAAACCAGGAAACCTGTCAATATCGATCGCGAGGCGATCGAATGATAGTCACCTTGTTCCAAAAACTGAGAGTGCGCATAAACACAAACAAAGACAACACCAATACACATCATCTTCAACCCTTGGTAAAAGGTTTGAATTTCAGCATTGGCCAATGCTGACAGTACAAAGGCGCTAAACAACACGAAAAACCCGAGGATATATACAGCCAACTCGGGACTTACCTTGAAAGACAATCGTTCAGGGGCTGAGATTAACCCGACCACTACGATCAAGCCCCATAAAGCCCAATATCCTGCGGGACTGATCAAACTTCTGACATCACCCAATACGACCAATAGGCAAGCACTCAACACGATACCGTAAGACGCTGCATTTTTTTTCACGTTTCCCACTTACACCTGCCTACTTACACGTGATTTAACAAACTTTAGCCTCAGAGTCACACAGTAAGCGTTTAGCCACTTGCAATAACCTCCTAAAACTCTGCATCTGTTCCAGCGCTTTAGCTAATGCACATCACATCACATCACGAACAATGCAGCAGCCTGATCTTTATCGTTGATAAGATACCCTCCAACGTCGGGCCAATGAATATTCAACGCTTCGTCATTCCAGCGAATGCTGCGCTCAGATTCCTTATTATAGAAATTGGTCGTTTTATAACTAAATATCGTGCTTTCTTCGAGCGCAAGGAAGCCATGGGCAAATCCAGCAGGTATCCACAGCATTTTTTTATTCTCTGTATTCAATTCCAGTCCAAACCATTCGCCATACGACGGAGACCCCTGACGAATATCCACAGCGACATCGAAAGCTGCGCCATGGTTCACACAGACCAGTTTGCCTTGCGCGAAAGGCTCTAGTTGATAATGCAACCCTCGCAGAACACCCTTTTTGGAACAGGATTGATTATCCTGAACGAAAGGATCAGGAACGGGCAGCCCCAAGTGACGCAATCCTTCCTCGAATTTTTGAAGATTGAAACTTTCCATGAACCAGCCGCGTTCATCTTCGTAAACGTCCGGCTCGATGATCACCACGCCAGGCAATGTTGATGGCATAAATTTCATGCACCGCTCCCCTCAGATAACAGCTTGCCCAGGTATTGTCCGTAACCGGTTTTTTTAAATCTTTCGGCCTGCTCAGCCAACACCTGAGAGGTTATCCAGCCATTGTTGAATGCAATTTCTTCCAGGCAAGCAACCTTCAATCCCTGGCGCTTCTCAATGGTATGGACAAAATGACTCGCCTCCAGCAGTGATTCATGGGTCCCAGTGTCAAGCCAGGCAAACCCGCGCCCCAATATTTCAACGCTCAGTTCTTTCTGTTCTAGATATGCCTGGTTGACATCGGTAATCTCAAGCTCGCCCCTTGCCGAAGGTTTGATCTTCTTCGCTATCTCAACAATCTGGTTGTCGTAGAAATACAGCCCGGTCACTGCATAGTTCGATTTGGGTTTAGGCGGTTTCTCCTCGATGCTAAGCGCCTGGCCAGAGCTGTCAAACTCCACGACGCCAAAACGCTCGGGGTCACTGACGTGATAACCAAAAACTGTAGCACCTACCGTCTTTGACATTGCTGAGCGCAAGTTGTCCGAGAAGTGCTGTCCATAGAAAATATTGTCACCCAGAATCAGGCAGACCGGATCTTGACCAATAAAGGCCTCACCAATAATAAAGGCTTGTGCCAGTCCGTCGGGACTAGGTTGTTCGGCATAACTGAGCTCAATACCATAATGACTGCCATTACCTAGCAATTTTTCAAAACTTGGCAGATCTTCCGGAGTAGAAATAATCAGAATTTCCTGTATCCCCGCCAGCATCAAAACAGACAGCGGGTAAAAGATCATCGGCTTGTCGTAGATCGGCAGCATCTGTTTAGAGACTCCCAGCGTGAGCGGATGCAGGCGCGTACCCGAGCCACCAGCAAGAATGATGCCTTTACGCTTGATCGAGATCATGTTTCAAGCACTTCCTTAATTATTCGAATGCACCACTCGCAGCGCTGGCCGGTGATGAGATAAATTTTAGTTTTAAAAAAGTACGCTACCGCCCCAGGATTCTTCGTCGATTTCCTGAGAACGGTTGTAAGACTATTGATAGCCCCGGCTTTAGTCTGCGTTTATTCAACGATTGGCGATACTCGCCAAAGGCAGGCTGATCTGTTGCTGACGATTCATCAAGTTAATAAGCAGGATGACCCGCTCTTCGCCGTCCATTGTCATGAAAATGGACTCAATACCTGCGAAACCTTGATCAAGGATGGTGACTTTATCGCCAGGGTTAAATTTGGCGATAATATGAGTACTCGCGCGACTCTGCAGCTGCATAATCAGCTCGTGACCGACTGCCAGCGGCCGACCACCAAAGGCCACCACGCGAGCTACGCCACGGGTGGAGCGTAGAGGAGCCCAGTTGGCACCTTCAGGCATATGTATAAACAAGTAGCCAGGAAACAGCGATTCCTCAGCGTAGTGCATCTGGCCACGCAGGGTTCGCTCACGCCTGCATGTGGGCCGTGAACACCCATAACCCTGGCGTATAAGGTTTTCTTCTGCACGCTCGTCCTGTCTGGGCTTGCATTGCACCAGATACCACTCGCCGGTTGTGGCCACTGTCGATTCCTGAGCTGCTGCGGTGCTGATCATGGGCATGGATAATTCATTTAGTAAGTTCTTCCGTGTTTTACCATCGTACAGTGCATGTGCCAATAACAGGGTGGCCTTCAGCTCGCCGGGATGAATGCCTCAACGAATCTGTTTTGAGTTTGATACAGGTTTGACAATTTCACTTCCACCACCCGTTCCGCCACTATTTCGCCATACCCCAAGCATATTTCTCGGCCCAATGCTTCATACCTGAAACAAAGCCGAGCAAACCATGCTGATCGGCATGGGAAAATTGCCACCCAAGATGCTGATGCCTGCGCGAATGATACAGCGCTTGCCCTCCAATTCAACATAACCGCTTGGGTGCCCGTACTTTTGTATCTGGTCTGCGTCTGCAGAGTGTCATTCTTGACTTATGCAGAACCACTGATGAGCAGGCATCTCGGTGATGTGCTGCTTCAGCCGTCTCAGACAAGGATCAATGTGTGCCGACTCTCTGCTCAATTCCAGGCGCAATTAGCCTTAAAGCACCAACGCCAATAATTTCGGCGAGGGAGCATCACTGCACACAATCGAATCCTTGAGACCTGCCGCCAAAAAATTATGGAATGCATCCGACATGATCAGCTTGGACATGGGTAAGCATCAGCACTTTGATACCGGCAAGTACAAAGTTTTCGCGGATGCAATGCACCGATGACACCGCTGACAGTGCGCTCATTACCCTGAAACAGACCGCCGTCGATTAACAGATTACTCAGGGTGCCCATCTGCAACTGATGGTGCGAACCCATGACGCCGTTGACGGCGCCATGTTGAAACATGAGCTGATAAGGTACAGGTTGCTCTCAGTACAGCTCCATGAAGAAGCAATTAATCCATCAACTAGTGGCTAGCAATGTGTCAGCCCAGCCCCCTATCAGCGCAGATCCTTTTGTAAAAGGTTACCAGCACCCGTTGTTTCAGTCGGATCTCTTCGGCTTTGCACCGAGAGAGGCTGGTGAAGCCCGTCACGACGCTGAGCTACAAAGTACTTGGCGATAACGATCAAGATGCCAAACAGAGCGCCCAGCACCAACCCCAACAAGGTAATCAAGGCTTTTTTTGGCTTGATTGGAGCCACGGGTTCCAGAGCCTTGCGGTCAATGGATACCAGCTTCAAATTAGTAAAATCGAGATTGCTAACCCCACCCAAACGGACAATTTCTGCACGCAGTGGCTCGACACCACTTAAAAAGAGGTCTTCATTTTGACGCAGCTTAAGAACTTCGACTTCACGGTTGCTTTGCAACAACAACAGTTCACGAGCGATCTGGGCGATACGGTTTTCGGTAAAATCGTCGTTACTACGATTCTTCAAAGCAGCACGCTCTGCCTCTAGCGCCTCTACACCAAGAAAGTACAAGGGGATCTGTTGATTGTTTATTTCGGTGCGCATAAGACTGGAATCAGCCGGTCGCGCAGAATCGCCCAAAGCGGAGGGGGTTGTAGGCTTTTGTATACCCAGCGCCTTGGCAATGCCAATGGCCTCACTCAACTGGGCCATACGATCCATGCGTCCAGTCTTGAGCTGTTGACGCAAAGCCTTGAGTTCGTCCTGCAATTGCGCGCGCTTGAGATTATCCGTCTCGAGCAAGGTAGCAATCCGCGCCTGCTTTTCGGTCTCATAGTTGGAGCGAGCAGCGTCGATCTTACCCTTGAGCTCGGTTAAACGATTATTGACGATAACCTTCAGATCGGCGGAAATTTGATCACGCTCAGCTGTAATGGCGTGATCCACAAATCCGTTAAGAATTTGCACACCGTCCACACCCTTGGGGTAGTTCAGCTCCAAGCCTATGGAAACATTAAGCGAATCAGCTTTTGTTGGATCAGGCAGAATCAGCTTCAGCGAGTCACGATTGAAATCTTCAAAACTCTGTTCCAAGGTCCGGCCCGGACGCTTGAATTGGCTGAACAGAGCCTGATTAGCTTTGAAAAAGCTCAGGCGCGTCTCATAGGACTCAAGTGATGAACCGACTTTTAACAAAGCTTCTTTAGGCGGCAAGGTGTAAACACCCGAACGATTGAGGGCATCCAGTTCGTTGATCGCGGCAGGCCGCAAGATGCTGCTCACCTGGTACTCAGGCGTCACGAAATAGGCATAACCCAATGCTGCAATGCCACAAAGCGCGCTCGTTGCAATGATGATGGATTTTTTGTTCCAGACCGCCTGAAATAAAGTGAACAGGTCCACTTCAAACGACGGATTTCCAGCGGGGATACGGGATTTGCTATTCACAACCGGGGCCTGCCTTCTAAAAGAAACTGCGGACTCGTTATGCAGGAATTCTTACATACGCTTAACTGGCTTTTATTGTTTTAATCATCAGGCTTGAGCATCAATGCGCACCTGATAAAGCATAAAAATCACTGGCAATCGAGAGCAGCCCGCATTTTGCCAGCATTCCAGAACATTTCAATATAAGAGTGGCACAATGATGTTATTTCCGGCTCAACGGAATGTTTGAGGCTTAAACCATTCTTTAAATACCAACTATCCAAACATTCCTTTCCCTGCCTAATGCGCCATCCATGGTGCAAATGGGATCCAGACGCGCCTAAATTGCTGGCTTGGCTTGCACCATCAGCTCGAGCTTCAGCTTGCGGGCTTTGCGACTGTAGGCTAGCCAACCCAGAACAGGGCCGATAGCCATACCTAGCAGCAGTGCGCAGATGATCAACAACGACCCAGGTAATTCGGGTGTGCGCCAGCCCAAAAACACCAATGCTACAGGCTGTTGATTTTCCAGGATAAAAATAAGCACCCCAAAAATGACAATCAGCCCAAATACCACTGACGCAGCACGCTTAAAGGTACGCATCGGCAACTCCTGTTCCCTGAAGGTTAAATGTCGTCTTCCTCATCCTCGTTCACCCGGTCTCGCAGCTCTTTGCCCGGTTTGAAATGAGGCACAAATTTTCCATCCAGGCTGACCGACTGGCCTGTCTTGGGGTTGCGACCTACACGAGGGGCGCGGTAATGCAGGGAGAAGCTGCCAAAACCACGGATTTCAATACGATCCCCGGTCGCGAGGCATTGAGACATTTGTTCAAGCATGGTCTTGATGGCCAACTCCACATCCTTGGATGAGAGTAGCCCTTGATGGGTGACAATTCGTTCGATCAACTCCGACTTCGTCATATTTTTCCCTTCTTTTTCAAGCAGCTAGATCAGCGCTCCCAAGGTTTTAGCATGATCGAATGAATTTGAACAGCCCAGGGATTGACTTATCTTTACAACCCGCATAAGCACTGTAAAAAATCGACTCCACCACCCACCATCATAGCCATCAGGCCCAAATAGCCCATGGTCGCTCACAGGCCGCACAACGACAGCACTCACCCTGCCCCACAGCTAGCTCCCTGACGTGCAGCAAACCGACCTACACAAGATCCTGCCAAGCACCATCACAAATCGCAGGCACAAAAAAGGGCGACCTAAGTCGCCCTTTTTCTATGGTCAATCAGAACTTAGTTCTGTTTTTCCATTTGTGCACGCAGCAGGTCGCCCAAAGTGGTCGGACCAGCAGCAATGTCAGAGGTAGCTGGCTTGTCGCGCAGGCTCTGGATTGCTTCTTTCTCTTCAGCATCATCTTTCGACTTGATGGAGAGTTGGATTACGCGGCTCTTGCGATCAACGCTGATGATCTTGGCTTCTACTTCTTCGCCTTCTTTCAGAACGTTGCGCGCGTCTTCAACGCGGTCACGGCTGATTTCGGAGGCTTTCAGAGTCGCTTCGATATCGTTGGCCAGAGTGATGATGGCGCCTTTAGCGTCAACTTCTTTCACGATGCCCTTAACGATTGCGCCTTTGTCGTTCTCTTGTACGTACTCGGAGAACGGATCGCTTTCCAGCTGCTTGATACCCAGGGAGATGCGTTCGCGCTCTGGATCAACAGACAGGATAACGGTGTCCAGCTCGTCGCCCTTCTTGAAACGACGTACGGCTTCTTCGCCAACTTCGTTCCAGGAGATGTCGGACAGGTGAACCAGGCCGTCGATGCCGCCGTCCAGACCAATGAAGATACCGAAATCGGTGATCGACTTGATGGTGCCGGAGATTTTATCGCCCTTGTTGAACTGGCCAGAGAAATCTTCCCATGGGTTAGATTTGCACTGCTTGATGCCCAGGGAGATACGACGACGCTCTTCGTCGATGTCCAGAACCATAACTTCCACTTCGTCGCCGACTTGTACGACTTTCGAAGGGTGGATGTTTTTGTTGGTCCAGTCCATTTCCGAAACGTGTACCAGACCTTCAACGCCTTCTTCCAGCTCTGCGAAGCAGCCGTAGTCAGTCAGGTTGGTTACACGAGCGGTAACGCGAGTGCTTTCTGGGTAACGGGCTTTGATAGCAACCCATGGATCTTCGCCCAGTTGCTTCAGGCCCAGGGAAACACGATTGCGTTCGCGATCATATTTCAGAACCTTGACATCGATCTCGTCGCCAACGTTGACGATTTCGGAAGGATGCTTGATACGCTTCCAAGCCATGTCAGTGATGTGCAGCAGGCCATCAACGCCACCCAGATCGACGAATGCGCCGTAATCGGTGAGGTTTTTGACGATACCTTTAACTTGCTGACCTTCTTGCAGCGATTCCAGCAGAGCTTCACGCTCGGCGGAGTTCTCTGCTTCCAGCACGCTGCGACGCGAAACAACTACGTTGTTGCGCTTCTGGTCCAGCTTGATGACCTTGAATTCCAGCTCTTTGCCTTCCAGGTGCGTAGTATCGCGCACTGGACGAACGTCAACCAGAGAACCTGGCAGGAACGCACGGATGCCGTTAACGTCGACAGTGAAGCCGCCTTTAACCTTACCGTTGATAACGCCCTTGACCACTTCTTCTGCTGCGAAGGCTGCTTCCAGAACGATCCAGCATTCAGCGCGCTTGGCTTTTTCACGGGACAGTTTGGTTTCGCCAAAGCCGTCTTCGACCGCGTCCAGCGCAACGTGAACTTCATCACCGATGTTGATGTTCAGTTCGCCAGCGTCGTTGTGGAACTGCTCCAGCGGGATGAGGCCTTCCGACTTCAAACCAGCGTGAACGGTTACCCAACCAGCTTGGTAATCGATATCAACGATGATAGCGGTGATGATCGAGCCAGCCTGAAGATTCAGGGTTTTTAGGCTTTCTTCAAAGAGTTCTGCAAAGCTTTCGCTCATTTTAATTCCTGTTGTTCAAGGGCGAAGGAATACGCCCATCAGCCACATTCCAGACAATGTGGGTTACGTTCATATAAAAGAAGGCATGCAGGACTATTTCTGGTCTCCTGCACGCTTTCTTGGTCATCCAGCGATATCGCGAAGTGCGATTTCGCTCATGATGCGTTCCAGCACCTGCTCGATGGACAACTCCGTGGAGTCCAGCTGTATGGCATCAGCCGCCGGCTTGAGCGGGGCTATTGCACGCTGTGTGTCACGCTCGTCGCGGGCACGAATCTCATCTAGCAGACCCGAGAGACTAACATCATCGCCCTTGGCCTTCAACTGCAAGTAACGGCGGCGGGCCCGTTCCTCAGCGCTAGCGGTCAGAAAAACCTTCAATGGCGCGTCAGGAAAGACCACGGTACCCATGTCCCGACCATCTGCAACCAGCCCCGGGAACTCAAGGAAAGCACGCTGACGCTGCAGCAACGCATCGCGAACAGCCGGCAAAGCCGCGACTTTCGAGGCTCCGGCCGCTACGGTCTCACTGCGGATGGCGTGAGTCACGTCATCACCTTCCAGAATGATCCGCGCCGGCTTACCGTCCGTCGCGCCGATGAACTGCACATCAAGATGCGCAGCCAGTTTTTCCAGCAACGCCTCGTTATCCAGGGCCACACCATGGTTACCTGCGGCAAACGCCAGCAGGCGGTACAGAGCACCGGAGTCGAGCAAATTCCACCCCAGGCGCTTGGCCAGGATGCCAGCAACCGTGCCTTTACCTGAACCGCTTGGGCCGTCGATGGTGATAACCGGTGCCGAAACCATCACGAGTTTGCCTCTTGAGCAACACGCATGCCCACTTGCTTGCACAGAGCAAGGAAGTTGGGGAAAGAAGTCGCCACGTTGGCGCAATCATGGATACGGATGGGTGCGGTTGCGCGCAACGAAGCCACACTGAAGGCCATTGCGATACGGTGATCGCCATGACCATGAACCTCACCACCGCCAATAGTGCCACCATCAATGATGATGCCATCCGGTGTCGGCTCGCACTTCACGCCCAGGGTCAGCAAGCCATCTGCCATTACCTGGATCCGGTCGGACTCCTTGACCCGCAGCTCTTCAGCACCCCGAAGGATCGTACGACCCTCAGCCACGGCCGCGGCCACAAAGAGTACCGGGAACTCGTCAATCGCCAGCGGCACCAGCTCTTCCGGAATCTCGATACCCTTGAGTTTAGCAGCCCGCACGCGCAGGTCCGCCACTGGCTCACCGCCCACTTCGCGTTGATTTTCCAGGGTGATATCCGCCCCCATCAGACGCAAGATGTCGATAACGCCGGTACGGGTCGGATTGATGCCCACATGCTCAAGCAGCAGATCCGAGCCTTCTGCGATCGAAGCGGCGACCAGGAAGAACGCCGACGAGGAAATATCCCCCGGCACTTCGATATGGGTCGCCGTCAGCTTGTGGCCCGACTCAACCGAAGCAGTAGGACCATTAACAGTTACCGGGTATCCGAAGCCTTGCAGCATGCGCTCGGTATGGTCACGAGTCGGTGCAGGCTCGGTTACCGAGGTCTTGCCTTCTGCATACAGGCCCGCCAGCAACAGGCAGGATTTAACCTGGGCACTGGCCATCGGCAAGGTGTAATCCATACCCTTGAGCGCATGACCACCACGAATGGTCATCGGCGGGCGACCTTCGGCAGCGGTCTCAATCACGGCACCCATTTCACGCAATGGATTGGCCACACGGTTCATCGGGCGCTTGGTCAGGGACGCATCGCCGGTCAGGGTGGTGTCGAAGCTCTGTGCTGCCAGCAGGCCGGACAACAGGCGCATCGAAGTACCCGAGTTGCCCAGGTAGATCGGGCCAGGTGGCGCTTTCAGACCGTGCAGGCCAACGCCATGAATGGTCACGCGACCATGATGCGGGCCCTCAATCACCACGCCCATGTCACGGAACGCCTGCAGCGTCGCCAGGGCATCTTCACCCTCAAGGAAACCTTCCACTTCGGTCGTACCTTCAGCCAGCGAGCCGAGCATGATCGAGCGGTGGGAAATGGATTTGTCGCCTGGTACGCGAATTCGGCCAGTTACTTGACCACCAGGATTTGCCAAAAAAATCAGATCGTTGGAATTCATAGCGTCCACATATGCCCGGCGGGCCAGGATTTTACTGAAATGCTCGCGGGCAACCCGGGCGCGAGTGAAAACGCCCAGCAATTGATGCCCATCCCCTGCATCGACCGCGTCGCGCAAAGCGTCGAGATCACTGCGAAATGTATCCAATGTGCGCAGCACTGCCTCGCGATTAGCGAGAAAAATGTCATGCCACATTACCGGGTCGCTGCCGGCGATTCTTGTGAAATCACGGAAGCCACCCGCTGCGTAACGGAAGATGTCCAGATTCTCGTTGCGCTTGGCAAGAGAGTCCACCAGCCCGAAAGCCAGCAAATGAGGTAAATGGCTGGTTGCAGCCAGTACCTCGTCATGTCGCTCGACCTGCATATGCTCGACGTCTGCCCCCAGGGCGCGCCACATCGCATCAACCAGAGCCAGCGCATCGGCATCGGTCTGAGCCACAGGCGTCAAAATCACCTTGTGCCTCTCAAACAGACTGGCATTCGAAGCTTCTACACCACTCTGTTCAGACCCGGCAATCGGATGGCCAGGTACAAAGCGCGCAGGCATGCCACCAAAGGCTTGTGCCGCTGCCCGCACAACATTGCCTTTGGCACTGCCCACATCGGTAAGCACCGCGTTACCCAGATCCATGCCCGCCAGAAGGCCGAGCATTTTTTCCATGGCCAGAATCGGCACGGCCAACTGAATCACATCTGCGCCCACGCAAGCAGCGGCCAGATTTGCTTCACAGCGATCGACCACTCCCAGCTCAACGGCCAGAACACAGGATTCGGGATCGAGATCAACACCGACCACTTCGTCGCACAGACCGCTCTCACGCATGCCCTTGGCGAAAGACCCGCCAATCAGACCCAACCCGACAACGACCAGCCGCCCTATTACAGGCCTTACAGATTGCACAGACATTACATCAACCACGAGCAAGAACCTTGGACAGCGCTTCAAGCAGGCGAGTGTTTTCCGCCGGCAAACCAATAGTGATACGCAGATGGTCAGGCATTCCGTAGTTGGCCACCGGACGCACTATGACACCTTCACGCAACAGCCCCTGATAGACGGGAGCCGCTACCTGACCGAGATCCAGCGCGATAAAATTGCCGCGCGACGGGATCCAGCCCAGGCCCAACTCACGAAAACCGTCCTGTAACTGCTGCATGCCGGCCTCGTTCAGGCGGCGGCTTTGCTCCAGGTAATCGCTGTCTTTCAGCGCCGCGCAAGCCGCAGCCAGCGCCAGACTGTTGACGTTGAATGGCTGGCGAACGCGGTTCAGCACATCGGCCACCACCGCCGTTGACAACCCATAACCCACCCGCAACGCGGCCAGGCCATAGGCCTTGGAGAACGTGCGGGAAACCAGCAGGTTGGGATACCCCGACAAAAACTCCAGACCATCGGGCAGATCACCGCCCTCTGCGTACTCGATATAAGCTTCGTCCAGCACCACAAGCACGTGTTCGGGCACGTCCTGCAAAAACTCGTTCAGCGCATCGACGCCAAACCAGGTACCGGTCGGGTTGTTCGGGTTGGCAATAAAGACCACCCGGGTATCACTGTCGATGGCAGCCAGCATGGCAGGCAGGTCATGCCCCCAGTCCTTGGCCGGCACAACGCGGGCCTGGGCACCTACCGCCTGGGTCACAATCGGATACACGGCAAATGCATGCTCACTGAACACGGCATTTAGCCCCGGCGCCAGGTAGGCACGCGCCACCAGCTCCAGAATATCGTTAGAACCGTTGCCCAGTGTTACCTGGTCAAGCTGTACGCCACACTGCTCAGCCAACAGGCTTTTCAGGGCAAAGCCATTGCCATCCGGGTAGCGCGTCAATTCGGCCAGCTCGGCACGAATGGCTTCCAGCGCCTTGGGGCTCGCACCCAAAGGGTTTTCGTTGCTGGCCAGCTTGACGATCGTGGCCGGATCCAGATCCAGTTCACGCGCCAGCTCATCCACAGGTTTACCCGGGACATAAGGCGAAAGTTGTTGTACGCCCGGCTGTGCCAGGGCGAGGAAATCACCGCTCATGTTTTATCGCCTCAGAGAACCGCTTTCGGGTAGGAACCCAATACTTTAAGCGCTACGGCTTCTTGACTGATCTGCTCCAGGACACTTTTGACCAAGGGGTCGCGGTGATGACCAGCAAAGTCGATGAAAAACACATAGGTCCATTTACCGCTACGCGAAGGACGCGTCTCAATACGCGTCAGATCGATCCCGTTCTCATGGAACGGCACCAGCAGCTCATGCAGGGCGCCAGGACGGTTGCTCATGGACACAATGATCGACGTCTTGTCATCGCCAGTGGGTGGCACTTCCTGACTGCCAATCATCAAGAACCGCGTGGAGTTGTCCGGGCGGTCTTCAATTTTTTCGGCCAGTCGGGTCAAGCCGTACAGGCCAGCAGCCATATCACCGGCAATGGCAGCGGAGTTCCACTCACCCTTGACCCGTTTGGCCGCTTCGGCATTGCTCGACACCGCAATACGCTCGACATTCGGGTAGTGTGCATCCAGCCATTTGCGGCACTGAGCCAGCGACTGGGCGTGGGAGTAAATGCGGCTGATACTGTCCGTCTTGGTGTTTTCGCCGACCAGCAGGTGATGGTGGATGCGCAGCTCTACTTCACCGCAGATCACCATGTCATGCTCAAGGAAGCTGTCGAGAGTGTGGTTGACTGCGCCTTCTGTGGAGTTTTCCACTGGCACCACGCCAAAATTCACTGCACCGGCAGCCACTTCGCGGAATACTTCGTCAATGGCAGCCATCGGCTTGCTGATCACGGCATGCCCAAAGTGCTTCATGGCCGCAGCCTGGGTAAAGGTACCCTCGGGGCCGAGATAAGCCACTTTCAGCGGCTGCTCCAGCGCCAGGCACGAGGACATGATTTCGCGGAACAACCGCGCCATCTCTTCGTTGCCCAACGGGCCTTTATTGCGCTCCATAACGCGCTTGAGCACCTGAGCCTCACGCTCAGGCCGGTAAAATACCGGCACTTCACCCTCAGCCAGGGAAGCCATCTTGACCCGCGCCACTTCCTGGGCACAACGCGCCCGCTCGCTGATAAGCTCCAGGACTTTTTCGTCCAGACTGTCGATACGCAGGCGCAGCGCCTTGAGTTCTTGCTCGGACATTAGCCGTGTTCCTTTTCGAACTCTGCCATGTAAGCCACCAGCGCGTTAACCGCGTTGATATCCACAGCGTTATAGATCGATGCGCGCATGCCACCAACGGAGCGGTGCCCCTTGAGGTTCAGCAGCCCGCGTGCTTCAGCGCCTGCCAGGAATGGCTTGTCGAGGCGATCGTCCGCCAGACGGAACGGGACGTTCATCCACGAGCGATCAGAAAGGTTGATCGGGTTGCTGTACAGGCCACTGGCGTCGATAAAGTCGTACAAGGTACGTTTTTTCACTTCATTGAGCTTGCCGATTGCCTCGACACCGCCCTGCTCCTTGAGCCATTCGAATACCAGACCTGACAGGTACCAGGCCAGGGTCGGTGGCGTGTTGTACATCGAGCCGTTGTCAGCCGCGACCTTGTAATCGAGCATGGTCGGGCAGATCGAACGCGCACGACCCAGCAGATCTTCGCGAATGATATTGACCACGATGCCACTTGGGCCGATGTTTTTCTGGGCACCCGCGTAGATCATGCCAAAACGGGACACATCAACCGGGCGCGACAGAATATCCGAAGACATGTCAGCGACCAATGGCACATCGCCAGTCTCAGGGATCCAGTTGAATTCCAGACCGCCGATGGTTTCGTTTGGCGCGTAATGAACGTAGGCCGCGTCTTTCGACAGATTCCACTCATTTTGACCAGGAATCGCGAAGTAATCGTAAGGTTTGGCGGTTGCTGCCACGTTGACGTGACCGAAACGCGACGCCTCTTCAATGGCCTTCTGCGACCAGATACCGGTATCGATGTAATCCGCCTTGCCATTTTCAGGCAACAGATTCAGCGGGATCTGGGCAAACTGTTGGCTGGCACCGCCTTGCAGAAACAGGACTTTGTAGTTCGAGGGAATAGACAGCAGGTCACGCAGATCCTGCTCAGCCTTGGTCGCAATGGACACGAACTCATCGCTGCGATGGCTCATTTCCATGACCGAGAGGCCCTTGCCATGCCAGTCGAGCAACTCGGACTGGGCACGCAACAGAACAGCTTCAGGTAGCGCAGCAGGACCTGCGCAGAAGTTATAGGCTCGTTTGCTCACTTCCACTCTCACTCTGATTTGGTGGTCACGCAATAAATCAACTCTCGACACATTGTTGCTTGTAGAAGCGGGCTTGCTAGCGATACGGGCAGTAATGTCTATCTGACATACCGCGCTGATGCCATCGCGAGCAGGCTCGCTCCCACAGTGTCGCAAACTTTCATACTGGACATACAACAAGGGGGCGAATTCTCATCCGCCCCCTGTGTGTCCGCTTATTCCTGCGGCTCTTCGTCAGCGCCAGCCTCTAGCGGCTGCTCGTCGTCTGCGCCATCCTGGATGGCCTCACCGTCGAACTCTGCACCGCCTTCATCTTCGAGCTCTTCGCCTTCAACTTCAGAAGGCTCCTGAACCCGCTCAAGCCCTACCAGCGTTTCGTCACTGGCCAGCTTGATCAAGGTGACGCCCTGGGTATTACGACCCAGGCTCGACACTTCGTCGACACGCGTACGTACCAGAGTGCCCTGATCCGAAATCAACATGATTTCTTCACCGTCCTGCACCTGAACCGCACCGACCAGACGGCCATTACGCTCGTTGCTGACCATGGCGATAACACCCTGGCCGCCACGCTTGTACTCTGGGAACTCGCTGATCGCCGTACGCTTGCCATAGCCACGCGCCGAAGCGGTAAGGATCTGGCTACCCTCCTCAGGGATCAGCATGGAAATCAGCTTCTGCCCTTCTGGCAGACGCATGCCGCGTACACCGCGGGCAGTACGGCCCATGGCACGGACATCGGACTCTTTGAAGCGAGTCACCTTGCCACCGTCGGAGAACAGCATGACTTCACGCTCGCCATCGGTGATCGCAGCGCTGATCAGCACGTCGCCTTCGTCCAGTTCCAGCGCGATCAAGCCTACGCTGCGCTGACGGCTGAAGGCTTCCAGAGGGGTCTTCTTCACGGTGCCGTTGGCGGTCGCCATAAAGATGAAGTGACCCTCGGTGTACTCTTCGACCGGCAGCATGGTGGTGATGTATTCACCCTCATCCAGCGGCAGCAGGTTCACCAGCGGACGACCACGGGCAGCGCGGGACGCCTCAGGAATTTCATAGGTCTTCAGCCAGTACACCTTGCCCTTGCTGGAGAACAGCAGCAGCGTGGTGTGACTGTTGGCAACCAGCAGGTGAGCGATGTAGTCCTCATCCTTGACGCCAGTAGCCGACTTGCCTTTACCGCCACGACGCTGGGCCTGGTACGCAGCCAATGGCTGGGTCTTGGCATAGCCACCGTGGGAAATGGTCACGACGCGCTCTTCTTCCGGGATCATGTCACCCAGGGTCAGATCAAGACGGTGATCCAGGATTTCGGTACGACGCACATCGCCGTATTCGGCGCGAATGACTTCCAGCTCTTCGCGGATCACTTCCATCAGGCGCACGGCGCTATTGAGGATGCGGATCAGCTCACCGATCTGGTTGAGAATTTCCTGGTACTCGGCCAGCAGCTTTTCGTGCTCCAGACCGGTCAAGCGGTGCAGGCGCAACTCAAGAATGGCCTGGGCCTGCTCCGGCGACAGGAAGTATTTGCCATCACGCAGACCGTATTGCGGATCGAGGTTTTCCGGACGGCACGAATCGGCACCGGCGCGCTCAACCATGGCCACTACCGCTGTCGACTCCCAAGGGGTGTTGATCAGCGCTTCCTTGGCTTCGGACGGGGTTGGCGAGGCCTTGATCAGTGCAATGACCGGATCGATGTTGGACAGGGCTACGGCCTGGCCTTCAAGGATATGGCCTCGCTCGCGGGCTTTGCGCAGCTCGAAAACAGTACGACGGGTAACCACTTCACGACGGTGACGTACGAAAGCTTCGAGCAGGTCCTTGAGGTTCAGGATGCGCGGGCGGCCATCGATCAGGGCAACGATGTTGATACCGAAAACACTTTGCAGCTGGGTCTGGGCATAAAGGTTATTGAGAATAACCTCCGGCACCTCACCACGGCGCAGCTCGATCACAACGCGCATGCCGTCTTTGTCGGACTCGTCACGCAGCTCGGTGATGCCTTCAAGCTTCTTCTCTTTTACCAGCTCGGCGATCTTTTCGATCAGGCGAGCCTTGTTCAGCTGGTACGGCAGCTCGGTGATGACGATCTGTTGACGACCACCGACCTTGTCGATGTCTTCGATCATCGAGCGGGCGCGCATGTAAATGCGGCCACGGCCCGTGCGATAGGCTTCGATGATACCGGCACGGCCGTTGATGATGGCGGCAGTCGGGAAGTCCGGGCCCGGGATGAACTGCATCAGTTCATCGATGCTCAGTTCCGGGTTGTCGATCAGCGCCAGGCAGCCGTCGATGACTTCACCCAGGTTATGCGGCGGAATATTGGTGGCCATACCCACGGCGATACCGCTTGAGCCGTTGACCAGCAAGTTGGGAATTCGTGTCGGCATGACGGCCGGGATCATTTCCGTGCCGTCGTAGTTCGGCACCCAGTCCACGGTCTCTTTGTGCAAGTCGGCCAGCAATTCGTGGGCCAGCTTGGTCATACGCACTTCGGTGTATCGCATGGCCGCAGCGTTGTCGCCGTCGACCGAACCGAAGTTGCCCTGACCGTCTACCAGCAGGTAGCGCAGGGAGAATGGCTGAGCCATTCGAACGATGGTGTCGTAAACAGCAGTATCACCATGCGGGTGATACTTACCGATTACGTCACCGACCACACGGGCAGATTTCTTGTACGGCTTGTTCCAGTCGTTGTTCAGTTCGCTCATCGCAAACAGCACACGCCTGTGCACGGGCTTCAAGCCATCGCGCGCATCAGGCAGTGCCCGCCCGACAATTACGCTCATTGCGTAGTCGAGGTAGGACTGTTTCAGCTCGTCTTCGATATTGACCGGGAGGATTTCTTTGGCCAGTTCGCCCATGAGAAGCCTGATTCCTTTTTCGGGTGAAACTTCGCCACATCCATTCGGGACGAACGAAGCTCGCCGCCGCTGGCCACGTGCCACGCAACGACTTACGACAAATCAACAAGTTATGTCACGGATTTGCGCAGTAAGGGCAACCCTTGCGGGTCACCCTGGAAACCGCCGAATGTTATCACAATCGCCGCCACGCACCTATCCCTCAGATGTGCATGGAGCGTAGTAATTACGACGTTTATCGGCCTGAAGGGCCCCAGAGGGACTCTGAAGGCGATTTGAAGCACCCGCGTTCCTCTTCGCGGCCTTCGGCAGCGACGACAGGCTTGCGTTTCAATGCAAGCGCTTGCGGCACATCAATTGCGCCATCTTTGCCGCATCCGGGCGTTCAATCACACCCTTCTCGGTGACAATCACATCGATCAGGTCCGCCGGCGTCACATCAAACACCGGGTTGAAGGCCTGCACATCCGCGCCGACCCGCTTGCCACCCACTTCCAGCAGTTCGCGGCCGTCACGCTCCTCAATCGGGATGTCATCACCCGAGGCCAGATCCATGTCGATGGTCGAGCTCGGGGCCACCACCATAAAGCGCACGCCGTGGTGCATGGCGTTGACCGCCAGTTGGTAGGTGCCGATCTTGTTCGCCACATCGCCATTGGCAGTGATGCGGTCAGCGCCCACGATCACCCAGGTGACGCCTTTGGTTTTCATGATATGCGCTGCTGCCGAATCGACATTGAGCACCACCGGGATGCCTTCATTGGCCAGCTCCCACGCAGTCAGGCGCGAACCCTGCAGCCAGGGCCGGGTTTCGTCGGCATAGACCTGCTCGATCATGCCTTCGAGCCAGGCCGCCCGGATGACCCCCAGCGCCGTACCAAAGCCGCCTGTGGCCAGGGCTCCGGTGTTGCAGTGGGTCAGCACCGCCTGGGCATTGCCCTGATGGCGGCGAATGACATCGACACCCAACTGCGCCATGGTCAGATTGGCCTCGCGATCACTTTCGTGGATGGCAACAGCCTCTGCCTCAAGCACCTGCAATACATCCGCGCGGTTTTGGCTTCGAGCCAGACGTTCGCGCATGCGATTCAAGGCCCAGAACAGGTTCACTGCCGTAGGACGCGAGTCCGCCAGCAGGGTGAAGTCCTCTTCCAGCGCTGCCAGCCAGTCACCACCTGCAGCCTTGCGCACACGCGCAGCCAGCACCACGCCATAGGCCGCCGCGATACCGATTGCCGGGGCGCCGCGCACGACCATGTCGCGAATCGCTTGCGCCACACCGTCAACGCCGGTGTACGCCAGCCAGCTCTCTTCAAAGGGCAGAATGCGTTGATCCAACAGATACAGGGCGTCATCCCGCCAATCGATGGCCTTAACCTTTTCCGCAGCCAACAGTCGATCGCGCATGCCTTCCCCCATTACCTGGTAACAAAGCGGCCGATTATAGCGAGCCCACCCCCAAGACGCTCGGGTATACTTCGCCTCCTTTTATAACGCACTGGAATCAGTTTTCGATGCCGACCCCAACCACGCCCCTGGACTTACTGCTGTTACCCACCTGGCTGGTGCCTGTAGAACCGGCCGGTGTCGTACTCAAGGATCACGGCGTGGGCATTCGCGACGGCTGCATTGTGTTCATCGGCCCGCGCGAACAGGCGCTGAAGCTCACCGCCACGCAAACCCGCGAGCTGCCGGACATGCTGCTCAGCCCGGGGCTGATCAACGCGCACGGGCACGCGGCCATGACGCTGTTCCGCGGCATGGCCGACGACCTGCCCCTGATGACCTGGCTCGAACAGCATATCTGGCCGGCCGAGGGCAAATGGGTCGATGAGCAGTTCGTGCGCGACGGCACCAACCTGGCCATCGCCGAACAGCTCAAGGGCGGCATCACCTGTTTCAGCGACATGTATTTTTTCCCGAAAGTTGCCAGCGAGTGCGTGCACAAGAGCGGTATCCGTGCACAAATCGCCATTCCGATTCTCGACTTTCCGATTCCCGGCGCCAGCAGCGCAGACGAATCCCTGCGCCAGGCCGTCGAACTGTTTGCCGACCTGAAGTTTCACCCGCGGATCAAAATTGCCTTCGGTCCCCATGCGCCTTACACCGTAAGCGACGACAACCTGGAGAAAATCCGGGTCATCGCCGACGAGCTGGATGCCGCCATTCATATGCACGTTCACGAAACCGCCTTCGAAGTGCATCAGGCCGTCGAGCAACACGCCGAACGCCCGATGGCCCGCCTCGCCCGCCTGGGCTTGCTGGGCCCGCGCTTCCAGGCCGTACACATGACCCAGATCAGCGATGACGACCTGGCCATGCTGGTAGAAAGCAACTCCAGCGTGGTTCATTGCCCCGAGTCCAACCTCAAACTGGCCAGTGGCTTCTGCCCGGTGGAGCGCCTGTGGCAAGCCGGGGTCAATGTGGCGGTGGGTACCGACGGAGCGGCCAGCAACAATGACCTCGATCTGCTCGGCGAAACCCGCACCGCCGCCTTGCTGGCCAAGGCCGTTGCAGGCTCTGCCACCGCGCTGGACGCCCACCGCGCACTGCGCATGGCCACCCTCAATGGCGCGCGCGCCCTGGGCATTGAAAGCGACACCGGCTCGATCGAAATCGGCAAGGCCGCCGACCTGGTAGCCTTTGACCTCAGCGGCCTGGCCCAGCAACCGGTTTACGACCCCGTTTCGCAGTTGATCTACGCCACTGGCCGCGATTGCGTTAAACATGTGTGGGTCGCAGGCAAGCAGCTGCTCGAGGATCGACACCTGACCCGCCTGGACGAGCAACAACTCTGCGCAACCGCAAGGGCCTGGGGCGAACGCATAAGCGGCCATACTCATTGATTCAGTACCTTCGGGCCTGCGCCCGGAGCTTTACCAGATTATTCAGCTTTAGAGGATTTACCCATGAGCAACGTTGACCACGCCGAGATCGCCAAATTCGAAGCGCTAGCCCATCGCTGGTGGGACCGTGAGAGCGAGTTCAAGCCGCTGCACGACATCAACCCGCTGCGCGTCAACTGGATTGACGAGCGCGTACAACTGGCTGGCAAAAAAGTCCTCGACGTCGGCTGCGGCGGCGGCATTCTCAGCGAGTCGATGGCTCAGCGCGGCGCCACCGTAATGGGCATCGACATGGGCGAAGCCCCGCTGGCCGTGGCACAGCTGCATCAGCTCGAGTCCGGCGTAAACGTTGAGTACCGCCAGGTCACTGCTGAAGATCTTGCTGAAGAAATGCCCGGGCAGTTCGATGTAGTCACCTGCCTCGAAATGCTTGAGCATGTACCCGACCCGTCGTCGGTGATCCGCGCCTGCTACAAAATGGTCAAGCCCGGTGGCCAGGTGTTCTTCTCGACCATCAACCGCAACCCCAAGTCCTATCTGTTCGCTATCCTCGGTGCGGAATACATACTCAAGCTGATCCCCCGTGGCACCCATGACTTCAAAAAATTCATTCGCCCTTCCGAGCTGGGCGCCTGGAGCCGCCAGGCCGGATTGAGCGTCAAGGACATCATCGGCCTGACCTACAACCCGCTGACCAAGCACTACAAGCTGGCCGCCGATGTTGACGTCAACTACATGATCCAGACCCTTCGCGAGGAGTAACACATGCGTTTAAGAGCAGTTCTTTTTGACATGGACGGCACCCTGCTCGACACCGCGCCGGACTTTATCGCCATCTGCCAGGCCATGCGCGCCGATCGCGACCTGCCTCCCGTCGCAGACAAACTTATCCGCGACGAGATTTCCGGCGGTGCACGCGCCATGGTGGCAGCGACCTTCAACATGGACCCTGACGCACCTGGCTTTGAAGAGCTGCGTCAGGAGTTCCTGGAGCGCTATCAGCGCGATTGCGCAGTCCATACCAAGCTGTTTGATGGCATGGAAGAGTTGCTCGCCGATATCGAAAAGGCCCATCTGGTGTGGGGCGTCGTTACCAACAAACCGGTGCGGTTCGCCCAGCCAATCATGGAACGCCTGGGCCTGGCCGAGCGCTCGGCGCTGCTGATTTGCCCCGACCACGTCAAAAACAGCAAGCCGGACCCCGAGCCGCTGATTCTGGCCTGCAAAATGCTCGACCTTGACCCGGCCAGCGTACTATTTGTAGGCGATGACCTGCGAGATATCGAGTCCGGGCGCGATGCCGGGACCAAAACTGCAGCCGTGCGCTTTGGTTATATCCACCCTGACGACAACCCTGATCACTGGGGTGCGGACGTGGTGGTCGATCATCCGGCCGAACTGCGCAAAGTGCTGGATAACGCGATGTGCAGCTGCTAACGATGACCGATTTTGTTGAGGTTTTTTATGTTTGATTATTCAGCCCGCCCCAACCTGCTCCAGGATCGGGTGATCCTGGTTACCGGCGCCGGTCGCGGCATCGGCGCTGCTGCAGCCAGGACCTATGCCGCACACGGCGCAACCGTATTGCTGCTGGGCAAGACCGAAGCCAACCTAAGCCAGGTCTACGACGAAATCGAAGCTGCGGGCCATCCGCAGCCAGTGGTTATCCCGCTCAACCTCGAAACCGCCCAACCCCATCAATACGATGAGCTGGCCGCCATGATCGAGACCGAGTTCGGCCGCCTTGACGGGCTGCTGCACAACGCTTCGATCATTGGTCCGCGCACGCCGCTGGAGCAGCTGTCGGGGGAAAATTTCATGCGCGTGATGCATATCAACGTCAATGCCATGTTTATGCTCACCAGCACCCTGCTACCCCTGCTCAAGCTGTCGCAGGACGCCTCGGTGATCTTCACTTCCAGCAGTGTCGGGCGCAAAGGCCGTGCTTACTGGGGTGCCTATGGCGTCTCCAAGTTCGCCACCGAAGGCTTGATGCAAACCCTGGCCGACGAAGTCGACGGCGTGGCCCCGGTACGTGCCAACAGCATCAACCCCGGCGCGACCCGAACCAGCATGCGCGCCCTGGCCTATCCGGGTGAAAACCCGGAGAACAATCCAGAGCCACACGAAATCATGCCGGTTTACCTGTACCTGATGGGCCCGGACAGTACCGGGATCAACGGGCAGGCTTTCAACGCACAGTAACAGGGCTACAAACAAAAACCGCGGGCTGCATCCCATGCAGCCCGCGGTTTTTTTATGCACTGAAAAGCCGGTGTTCAGCTCTCGACCAGTTCCCGATGCTCACGCGCCACAGCGGCCTTGTCGAACAACAGGCAACTTTGCAGAAACAGATACATATAGTCGTAGCTCTTGCAGATGGCTTTGCGCAGTTCAGTGATCTGCTCCTGACTCGGATTCATTCCCACGAGGGTACAGACAATTTCCAGCGCCTCCCAGGGATGCTCGTCATCGTACTGGGCGTGCATCTTCAGCCACTTCATCGCGCGCTTGCGTTGATCGACCGCAAACGACTCTTCATAGACATCGGCTGAGCAGACAATCGCCGCCCACTCACCCACGGCACCCTCGATGGCGTAGTTGGTGGCAGCCATCGCCACGGCCAGCGAATCCTTGGAACAGCTATGCCAGCACCAGTCGTTCAGCGCCTGAAACTCGGCAGGCAGGTCCTGGGCATTGAGGTCTTCAAGGCTGACCCCATGCGCCAGCGCCCAGTTCACCCAATAGTCGGCGTGGTTAAGCTCGACCCGGATATTGCGAATCAGCCAGCGGCGGGCCATGTCTTCGCCGGGGTGACGCCCGTAGCGGGTCTTGCCCAGGTTATGGCCCATATACAACGAAAACTGCTCGACCACCGGCCAGCCGCCCACGAGAAACATGCGCATTGCTCTGGGGCTCAAGGTGTTGTCACGCATGCGCTTGTAAATTTCGTGTTTGACTGCCCGACGTTTGCTTTCGCTACAGTCCCGAATCAACTGCCGGGCCCACTGGGGGTAACTGGCTTCCTCCATAAGAGGCCCCGTTCGGTTGAAGACTTCACTCACAATCCAAATCCTTTTTGATAATAGACTTTAGAAATGTAGAACAGATCAACGCAACGTGCCCGGGGACTTCAATGCCAACGCCCGGGCACGCTGAGGACGCTGAGGACGCTGCAACAAACTATCGAACGTGAATAACTGTGGCCGCTGGACAATATAGCCCTGCGCATAATCAACGCCGATTTCAATCAAGGCCTCTTCAATCTGCGTGCTTTCAACAAACTCGGCAATCGTGCGTTTGCCCATGACATGGCCAATATGATTAATGACTTCAACCATGGCACGATTGATCGGGTCGTCCAACATGTCCTTGACGAAACTGCCGTCGATCTTCAAAAAGTCGACAGGAAGATGTTTCAAATAGGCAAATGAGGACATCCCGGCACAAAAGTCATCCAGTGAAAAGTGACAACCCAGGGTTTTAAGATCATTGATAAAACGGATGGCATTACCCAGGTTGGCAATTGCACTGGTTTCAGTAATTTCAAAACAGATGAGTTTTGGCGACACGCCGTAACAGTCAAATTGTTCATGCAAAAACGCAAGAAAGTCATCATCGCCAATGGTTGACCCAGACAGGTTGATCGCACACATGGCCATTGGCCGCCCACCCGCCTGGGCTGAACATTCCGCAATGATCCTGAACACATTTTCGACCACCCAGCGGTCTATCGAACTCATCAAGCCATAACGTTCCGCCGCAGGAATAAAACTGTCGGGGAATACAATGCGACCGTTTTCATCTTGCAGGCGCAACAGAATCTCGATATGCCCGCCCCCGTCCTGCACAGGTCCCAGGGGGGTTATTTCCTGGGCATACAGACTGAAGCGGTTTTCTTCCAGTGCGACATGCAAGCGCTGTACCCAGGCCATTTCACCAAAGCGCAATGACAACTCCGTGTCATCCACATGATAAACCTGCACCCGGTTGCGGCCCTTTTCCTTGGCCATATAACAGGCCATGTCCGCAGCCCGCATCAAAGACTCAAGGGTGACTGGCGCTTTATGGATATGCACAAGGCCGATGCTGATGGTGCTCATGAACGGGCGCCCTTTCCAGGCAAAATGCAGGCTTTGCACCGCCTGACGCAAACCGCCGGCGATTTTTTCCGCCATGTCCACCGGGCAGTTTTCCAGCAGGATGCCAAACTCATCCCCACCCAGCCGGGCCAGGGTATCGCCTTCACGCAGGCCGGTACGCAGCAAGGTACAAATATGCCGCAACAGCTCATCACCCGCCGCGTGACCGCAGGTGTCATTGACCAGCTTGAACTGGTCCAGATCAAGAAACATCAGGGCATGCCGGCCCTGCTGGCGCCCCAGGTTCTTCAGTACCAACTCCAGGCGGTATTCGAACTCACGTCGGTTGGCCAGCCCGGTCAGTGCATCATGGGTCGCCTGCCAGGACAGGTTGGCAATGTACTGGCGCTCCTGGGTCATGTCATGCAGCACCAGCACTGCGCCACTGACATCGCCATCGTGAAGGATTGGCGCACCCACAAGGGTTACCGCAACGGTACTGCCATCCATGCGTTGAATCTGCCGGGAGTGCTCGCGACTGTTACCCAGCTCGCCAGTGAGAATACGCTCGACCAGCCTGGGGCCTTCGTCCTGATCGTTGTCATCAAGCAACTTGAACAGCGCAGCCAGGGAAATGCCTTGCGCCTGCTCGGACTTCCACTGGGTCAAGTTCTCGGCCGCAGGGTTCATATAGGCAATCGCGCCATTGACGTCGGTGGTGATAACACCGTCGCCAATCGACTGCAGGGTGATTTGCGCCCGCTCTTTTTCCAGCTGCAGCGCCTCGGCAAAAGCACGGCTCTGCTTGAGCACTTTATGGGTGCGCTTGAGTACCAGCAGGATCAGCGCCACCGCCGTGACCAGGTTTATGACCACCAGCAACCGCCAGATAAAGCGCGAGCCTTCACCCAGCGCATCACTGAAAGCCTTGGCAGAAGGCGCAATACCCTCGTTGATGGCGAAAATCTCGTCTTCCCAGCGCTGGGACTCCGCAGCATCGGCATTGCCGGCGAGGATGGCCTTGTGCATCTCCTGGGCCAGATTGTCGAGCTTGAGCAGGTAAGCATCACCTATGGCCCACTTCTCGATGGCGGTTTCCATATAGCTTACATGGCGGAAGTAGCGGTAAAACCAGATAATGCTGGAGGCATCTTGCGCGCTGTTGCCGCCCTGCAGAATGCCTTCGCGGGCAGCGACTTCATTGGGTGGGGACTCATCCATCGCCAGGCGTAACTTATGGTCGCCCTGGGGAACACTTATGGCCTGTGTGTATTTTTCGTAATAAACCGGGTCATGGGTATCGGAATACAGATAGAGAAAGTAGATGGCGTCCTTCTGCCCCTTGGACCATAAACTTTCGCCACCGACATAACTCCTCACGGCAGAAAGCATATACAGACTCACGCACCCCAATAACGCCTGGAACAGCACGACAGCAATAAAAGGCCAAACAATGCCCAATAAGCGTGGTGTACCAAGGGGGCGTTTAGATTTCATGAGTTCCCTTTGCTTCATGGAGTCAAATGAAAACCAGAGAGAAAATCTCACTACAAGTCAGCCTAGGCCAATTTTTCAAAAATTGAGTAGTCTGAGCCGATCTAAATCTTCAATAAGCGTGCAGCCGCATCATTATGTTCATTGAAGCAAGCAATGCGCCTGTGCAAAAGAACCTGCTCGAGAAGATCGTGAGCAATACCGTGTATTGGCCGGATAACTGCGATGTTCATGGGCTTTCGCGTGCAGGCTCGCCCCCACAACCCTGCGACATCACGTCTGCTGCAGATGCCCGTAGAGCTTGGCATAGAGCCCACCCTCTGCAATCAACTGCTGGTGATCGCCCTCTTCGGCAATGCACCCACCATCAAACACCAGCACCCGGTCAGCCTGTTTTACCGCAGATAAACGGTGAGCGATGATTAAAGTTGTGCGCCCGCTCAAAAATTTTCCCAAAGCGTGATGCAGGTTGTATTCGGTGGCAGCATCCAGGGCACTGGTGGCCTCGTCGAGGATCACCACCTTGGGTTCGGCCAATACCATGCGCGCAATCGCCAGGCGCTGACGCTGACCGCCGGACAAACGCACCCCCGAACGCCCCACGATGCTGTCCAGGCCCTGGGGCAGCGCATCAATGGTGCCATCGAGCTGAGCGATTTGCAGGGCGTGCCAGCACGCTTCATCGGTTCGTTCACGGCCCATGGTCAGATTGGCACGCACGGTATCGTTGAACAATGCCGGGTGTTGCAGCACCACCGCCACATGCTCGCGAATGGTCTGCAGGCCGATTTCGGGCTGGCTGGCATCAGCAAAGCGGATACTCCCCGACTGCGGCGTGTATAAGCCCAGCAACAGTTGCACCAGGGTGCTTTTACCACCACCGCTAGTGCCGACAATGGCCACCTTCTCACCAGGAGCAATGGTCAGGTTAAGGTGATCGAGTACCTTTTCGTCGCCATAGCTGAAGCTAAGGTCACGCACTTCGATGCCGACCGTCTGTCGCCCCACAAATGGATTGGCGCCGCCGGGGTATTGTGGCTCGTCGTTGCGCGCCAATAACTGATTGATCCGCGTAACGGCGCCATCAGCGGCATAGAAGGCATATTGCAAATTGAGCAACTGCTCAACCGGCCCGATCATGAACCACAGATAACTGAACACTGCGAGCATCTGACCGATCGACAGATCCGAAAACAATACCGTCAACATCGCGGCGGCTCGAAAAATATCGATCCCGAACTGGAACAACAAACCGCTGGCGCGATTGGAGGCATCGCTCTTCCACTGTGAAGCCACGGCAAAGTCCCGCACTTCTCGCGCCCGTAACCCCAGACGGCCCAGGAAAAAGCCCTGACGGTTACCTGCACGCACTTCCTGGATGGAATCCAGCGTCTCGGTAAGGGCCTGGGTAAAGCGCGCCGTGCTGTCGTTTTCAAGCTTTTTCAGGTGCTTGACCCGCTTGCCCAACTGCACCGTGGCGTAAATCACCAGCGGGTTGAACAGCAAAATCAGCAGCGCCAGCTGCCAGTGCATCCACAACAAAATCGCCGAAGTGCCCACCAGAGTGAGCATCGCCACCAAAAATCGGCTCAGGGTTTCTCCGACAAACTTGTCGAGCGTATCGAGGTCGGTGACCAGATGAGTCGTCACCGTGCCGCTGCCCAGGCTTTCGTACTCGGCCAGTGATATTCGCTTCAAGCGTTCGATCAGGCACAGGCGAATGCGAAACACAATGTCCTTGGCCAGCCGCGAAAACAGCCGCGCCTGCAGCACGTTAAACAGCAAAGCACCGCAGCGCAGCAACAGGGTAATCGCCAGCATCAGGCCGATATAGCCTGCCGCGCTTTGCCACGCAGTCGGCAGCCAGTGGTTCATGATCTTCAGCGCAGCGTCCCCGTTACCCAACAGCACCTCGTCCACCAGCAAAGGCAGAAGCAAGGGGATCGGCACACTGCACAGGGTCGCCAGCACGGCAACGCCGTTGGCAAGCCACAGGGCTTTTTTATGGCGCAGAGCCAGGCGGCGGATTTCGGCCCAGGTCAGGCGATCCGTCACCGCAGCCGCAGGCGGTACAGCAGAAGGATCAAACACGTGCAGCGCGTTCAAGCCAGCGAGCAAGCAAGTCAGACAAGGGCGCAAGCGGCTGATAGCCGTTGGTCAACAACGCCAGCTGGCCGTTGCGCTCGGCAAGCAAGGTCGGAAAACCGGCAATCCCCAGATCCTGCACCCAGGTAAAATCCGCGGCTGTCGCTGCATGCTGCTCGGCAGAGTCAAAAGCGGCAGCAAATTCGATACGCGGCACTCCCGCGATTTCAGCCAGTTCGACCAGCACACTGGCCTGGGTCACATCACGGCCTTGTACGTAAAACGCCTGCTGTATCAGTTTGACCAGCTGCCAGGCGCAATCGGGGGCAAGGCTGCGTACCGCGACAATAGCCCGGCAGGCAGGTTCGGTGTCGTAGATAAAGCCGTCGGGCAAGGCCCCCTCGAAGTTGAAAGGTTGCCCGGTGGCCTCTGTGACCGCCTGCCAGTGCTCAAGAATATAGCGCCGCGTAGCAGGCTCAAGCGCCGAGCCACTGCCGGTGCGCAAACCTCCCACTACCAGATGCAACTCAACGCCTGCGGCCTGCGCCTGCTCAACCAGCGCCTGGGCGATGGGCGAAAAACCCCAGCACCAGGAGCACATTGGATCCATCACATAGAGCAGGCGCGCTGTCATATCAGGCCTCGGCAGCTTTACGGTAGTTGTGACCGATCGGGTGCGGCTGATTACGCTCCTTGGCCAACTCGATCTGCTTTTGGCGATCAATGGCGCTGCGACGGGTTTTCTCGCTCAAGCTGTCCCAGCAATACGGGCAACTGATACCGGGCTGATAGTGCTCGGACTCGCGATCAGCGAGGCTGATCGGGGTGCGGCAGGCATGGCACTGATCGTATTCGCCGGCGCTGAGGTCATGGCGCACGGTAACGCGGTTATCAAATACAAAGCAGTCGCCCTGCCATTTGGTTTCTTCCTGGGGTACCTCTTCGAGGTACTTCAGGATACCGCCCTTGAGGTGATAAACCTCGTCAAAACCCTGGCTGAGCATATAGCTCGAAGCCTTTTCACAGCGAATGCCGCCGGTGCAGAACATCGCGACTTTCTTGTGCCTGGCAGGGTCGAAATTGGCTTTGATATAGTCGGGAAATTCGCGAAAGCTGGTCGTTTTCGGGTCGATAGCGCCTTCAAACGTACCGATCGAAACCTCGTAATCGTTGCGGGTGTCGATCAACAACACCTCTGGATCGCTGATCAGCGCATTCCAGTTCTCGGGGTCGACATAGGTCCCGACCTTCTTGTTCGGGTCCACGCCTTCAACACCGAGGGTGACGATTTCTTTCTTGAGCTTGACCTTGGTCCGATAGAACGGCTGGTCATCGCAGTAGGATTCCTTGTGATCGATATCGACCATGCGCGGATCAGTCTTGAGCCAGGCCATCAGCCCGTCAATACCTTCACGGCTGCCGGATACCGTACCGTTGATGCCTTCTTCGGCGATCAGCAAGGTGCCCTTGATACCGTTGTCGACCATGGCCTTGAGCAGTGGCTCACGCAGCTCGACATAGTCCTCAAGGGTGACGAATTTATACAGTGCAGCTACAACAACAGGCGAAGTCATCGCATCAATCTCCAGGTGGCTACCCTCGTAAAGGGTGAACCGGGCGCAAAAAAAAACGCGCCGACGAAGCGGCGCGTTGCGGATTCTAACAAAAAGCAGGCGGATTACGCCAACTCAGTGCCCACCGCCAGCACAGGTCGGCGATGCCGGGGCCGTGCCGATTTTCGCCCATTCCACAGGCGTGTACGTGTGCAAAGCCAGCGCATGGAACTCGCCCATCAGGTCACCCAGGGTGGCATAGACCTTTTGATGACGCTTGACGCTGTTGAGCCCGGCGAACTGCTCGCTGACCACCACTGCCTTGAAGTGGGTCTGCAACCCACGACTGTGCATATGGCTTTCATCCAGCACGCTCAGGTGCTCGGGTTGCAGAGCGCCTAGCGCCGCTTCAATACGCTGTTGCATGCTCATTCAGGCTCCGCTTACTTCTTTTTGGCCGGGGCCGCTTTTGGCTCCAGCTCGGCTGTCATGTCTTCTAGCAGCTTGTTGACAACCGGCACTGCACTTTCCAGTTTGGCCTGGGTCATTTGTGCCGATTGCTGGGTCAGTTGCGGCATTTTTTCCAGCACTTTCTTGCCCAGAGGCGACTGGTAGAACGCTACCAGGTCCTTGAGCTCAGACTCGGTGAAATTGGTGGTGTAGAGCTTGACCATGTCCGGCTTCAGCTTGTTCCAGCCAATGGCTTGATCCAGAGCGGTGTTGGCTTTGGCCTGGTAAGTTTCCAGTAGGGCTTTCTTGGAGGCTGGTGCTTTGGTTTGCTCGAAACGCTGAGCGAACATTTGCTGCACTTGCATATACACCGGGGTACCCAGCTTATCGGCATGTGCCAGTTTCAGGAACGTTTCAGCACTGGCAGCGTGGCTAGCTGCATCGGCGAAAACCTGGCCGCTGGCGCAAACCAGAGCTACCGCTGTACAGATGGCGCGAAGACGGGTCATCGAGTTTCCTTTTCTAGCAAGCGAGGTTTAACCCCAAGGGCGGCCATTCTGCGCCTAATAAAGTGTGTCACTCAACCCCGACACTGATAGACGTTCTCATCAGCCGACCAAAAGCACCGAAAACGCAAGATTGAACCCTTAGTGTGAATCAACGCCTAAGCTGTCAGGTCAGACTTCAAGGAGAAAGAGCCGATGAGCCGTATCGAAACCGACAGCCTGGGTGAAGTAAGCGTGGCCGATGAGGCTTATTGGGGGGCGCAGACACAGCGGTCACTGATCAACTTTGCCATCGGCAACGAAAAAATGCCGCTGGCGGTTCTGCATGCCCTGGTCTTGATCAAAAAGGCTGCCTCGCGGGTCAATGACCGCAACGGTGATTTGCCTGCCGATATCGCCCGCCTGATCGAACAGGCCGCCGATGAAGTGCTCAACGGTGAACACGACGACCAGTTCCCGCTGGTGGTGTGGCAGACAGGCAGCGGTACACAGAGCAACATGAACGCCAACGAAGTCATTGCAGGACGCGCCAATGAACTGGCGGGCAAAGGCCGTGGCGGCAAGTCGCCAGTCCACCCCAATGACCATGTCAACCGCTCGCAAAGCTCCAACGACTGCTTCCCCACCGCCATGCATATCGCCGCCGCCAAGGCTGTGCACAATCATTTGCTGCCCGCGATCAATGAACTGGCAGGAGGCCTGGCCGAGTTGTCGGCACGGCATATGAAACTGGTCAAGACCGGCCGCACCCATATGATGGACGCCACGCCGATCACCTTCGGCCAGGAGCTGTCAGCCTATATCGCGCAGCTGGACTACGCCGAGCAAGCCATACGTTCGGCCTTGCCCGCAGTGTGCGAGCTGGCACAGGGGGGTACCGCGGTGGGCACCGGGCTGAATGCACCCCACGGTTTCGCCGAAGCGATTGCCGCTGAACTGGCTGCGTTATCTGGCCTGCCATTTGTGACCGCGCCGAATAAATTTGCCGCGCTGGCCGGCCACGAGCCCTTGACCACCTTGTCAGGCGCCCTCAAAACACTGGCCGTGACCCTCATGAAACTGGCCAATGACTTCCGCCTGCTGGGTTCCGGCCCCCGCGCCGGGCTGGCCGAAATCAAACTGCCCGCCAATGAGCCGGGCAGTTCGATCATGCCGGGCAAGGTTAATCCGACCCAGTGCGAAGCCTTGTCGATGCTGGCGTGCCAGGTGATGGGCAACGATGTTGCCATCGGCTTTGCTGCAAGCCAGGGGCATTTGCAACTGAACGTCTATAAACCGGTGATCATTCACAACCTGCTGCAATCCATCCAGTTGCTGGGAGACGGTTGCAGCAACTTTTTCAAACACTGCGTCACCGGGCTTGAGGTCGATGCCGCCAAAATGGCCGAACACCTGGAGCGCGGCCTGATGCTGGTGACCGCACTCAACCCCCATATCGGCTATGACAAGTCAGCCGAGATTGCCAAAAAGGCCTACGCCGAAGGTTTGACCCTGCGCGAAGCAGCACTGGAACTGGGCTACCTCACGGACGCCGAGTTTGACCAGTGGGTTCGTCCTGAAAACATGCTGGGCGCGGGCAAGCACGGCTAGGCGGTTTTTTACAATCCTGGGCCCGGGGTTGCAACCTTGAACACCATCACTTCCTTGTCGGGGGTGATGGTGCCAACCAGTTTGAACAAGCGGCCATCTGCCCTGGCTTGCTGTACTGCCACAGCTGCAGGGTTGAATGGCACTTCCTCCAGGGATTTTCGCACGACGATATCGACCCATTCGTCAGACATCATGACTAGTTTACTCGCGGATCCACGATCAAAAAAAACATGCCCCCAAGTGTTGCCGGTAGCCCGTATATGCCTGACTTCCATCAGATACAGATCACCGTTGGGACCACGTAGCACCATACCGAAACCGGCAGCCCCCACTTTGTAGCGACCGCCATCAAGTAATGTGTAACCACGCTTTTTCAAGACCAACTGCATGACGCTTTTGGCCAGAGTGTTTCTCATATTAAACGTAGAGATCAATCCGGCACGCATTGCTGCATAGTTGTCAATAAGGGCGGCAACCTCCACATCCAGATCGCGGATCGACATATGACTGCGCAATTGACGCACGGCATCAATGTTGTAATACCTTCCGGATGTCGTCGGGAACACCGAGCGCATACCCTGCAGTTCGTCATAGACCGGTGCCCAGATCGGCAGGGGCTGCTTGTTGGCCATGGCCGTCAAGGCTTCGTCCAGCCTGCCCACCGGGAATTGCTTGCGGCGCAGGCTCTGCTCACACAGACGCTCCAGCTCCAGCACATCAGGTGCCCGTATCACCTGTGTGTCGACAGACTGGATGATCTGGCGCGTGTAGTTGCGCAAAAATGCATAGACTTCGTGGTCAAAACCGGTTGCAGGCAAGTCAAGCGCCTGGCGCACCAGGGCCTCCAGACTGGGATGTTCTCCGAGCCTTGGCATCAGGTGCCAGTTGCTGATGACCAACCGTTGTGTGACCGGATCAAATACCCCATCACTTTCGATAAACAGCGTGCTGCTACCCTCATCACCCGTGCGCACCACTTTCCAGGAAAACTGCTCAGTATCCAGTTGCACCCGATAGAACTTGTTGTCCATAAAGACAAAATCTTCGGCGACCTCTTCAAACAGATCGCTACCGGAGACTAGAGGCTGATCGGTGAGGCGATATACCCCTTCGGGCGTTAATACACCCTGAGCCTGCAGTCGGGTCGGATCAGCAGGATCAATACGATAGATTCCAAAATTGCCTGCACTATCAAGTTCGCTGGAAACAAACAAATCCCGATGGCCGATAACCACCCTGTCCATCGACTCGAGGCCTTGAGGATGTACGGCAGGAATTGGCGCCGGGGTAACCGCGGCCGTCACAGCGTATCCATCAGGAACCTTGCGCGTGGATGTAACGGGGGTTGAATCAACAATCAGCTCTTCCAGCTCCGGAAACGGCGCCCCTCCCTTGCCCCCGACATCGGCGTGATACTCCCAGCGCCCCCGTGCATCCATCCTGATCGGCGGTTCATAGTTCTTGGGCGGGCGCGCCTTGAGGCGAAGGGTTTTCTCACCTGAGCGACGATACACTTCGTACACTTTTTCATCGATCTGAATGTACATCTTGTTATTCAAGAGATAGACATTTTCGTTTTTCCCCCTGAGCCTCACGGCGTCATAGAGCGGGACTTTGACCTCATAGCCCTCGAATGCCTTGGTACGCCAGGGCTTGCGGGAAGTGACAGACGGCAATAGATCCTTAAGGCGTTTTTTCTGCAACGATTTACTGGCTCTCCACCCTGCGTCATATAGGGTTGCTACGGCCTTGGTCACCGTTTCATCCAGGCTGCCCAGCACTGCGCTTACTGCTCTGGGGCGCGCCACCAGAGGTGCGAGCGTAAGAACCGCCTCGCCCAAATTAAGCGCGGCAGAGAAAGCCAGCCACGCTCCCGCCTTGTAATCGCCTCGGGCAAACGCACTGATGGCCGCAGATGCGTCATTCCAGCCGTCATAGACACCAATGGTTGTGCCAATACCCGGAATAACCGACAGGCCAATCTTTATGTAGCTCAGATCCCGCTGCGCAATACGCTCCATCTGACGGCGCTCGATATCCAGCGCCGATCTGGAGGAACCATAGACCTGCTCCTTGAGCCGCCCCATGCGTGCCAGGTACTGCATGTCAGTCAGCGACACATGGGACGCCTTGACCGGGTCAATCACGAGAAAACCGTAAGTTCCGACACGCAAAATGGCATTGATGTTCTGAATATTCCGCGCAACGCTCGAACCGGTCTCTGTACTGTTTGCGAAGTAGGTGAGCAGCTCCCTGTTGAGCAGCACATGATTGGAGAGACGTTCAATCAGATGCTGGAACCCGGAACCTTCGAAGAACTTCTGATTACCCGGAGCGCCCGCCAGATACATCAGCGCCAGCCCCGAGGTTTTGTCATGCACCACAGACACCCCGATCAAGGCTTGTTCGGTATAGGAACTGTCCCCCCGGTCTGGTGAGCGTAACCAGGTATAACGGTATTCGATGTCGAATTCGGCGTCAGGTTTGTGATTACCATTGCCGGGTGCGGTCGCTGCCTGCGCCAGCCTGTACCCCCGCTCTGACAGGTGGCTGCGCTGACGTGCGACCCAGGCCTCTAGGTTGATGGCTTGCCTGAACACTCCCAGTCGCCTGGCAATATCGGGAGCTCCGGGCTGGCTACCCCCTACTGTGCGACCCAGAAAAGCACGGGTGATCCTCATGCTGTAAAGCATGGCAACATCCAGATCCGGAATGGTTTTGAGCAGATACTTAAGGTCAATACCCAGCGCCTTGGTATCCACGCCATCCAGAGTGAAGTAGCTGTGCTTGAGACGCAGCATCTGCTGTTCGTCATTCACATCAATATTCTTGCGAGCAAGCTCGGACAAGCTGAAGGTGTGACGCGCAAGACTGACGTCATCCCAGGTTGAAAAGCCGGTGATCGCTATGCTTTCCGACGTATCGCCCGCCAGATGCGGACGCTCGGCCCTCTCGCTCGTTTGCAACACCTCAACGATGACCCGATCGGGCATATCGACCCTGACCGCATCCGGATCGATATCTCGTTTTAAATCGGCCTTGAGCCGCTCAGCCAGCTTATCGCGGGTAAACACCTCGAATGACGGCAGATGACGGTTAAGATCGTCCTCCAGCCAAAGGGCATTACGTGCGTAAACCACAAGTCCCTTGGCATATTCGGCCCGCTCTTCGACCGATGCCCGCAGCAACCAGTCCGGCAAGTCCTGCGTAGCCTGTGCCGTACGCAATTGTTCCGCCACAAGGTCAATGCCCTGTTCACGGGCCTCATTGCCCGGTGCCAGCAGGTTTTGTGCGGTTTCCAGACGCAAGCGCTCAAGAGACTGCGCAACCGTCGATTCGCTGTACAACAACTGGCCCCTGGCTATAAGCGAAGCAATTTCTTTATAACCGGCGATTTGATCCTCAACCCCCAGACTGAAGGCATGACCATCTAGCACACGCAGGATAACGGGGCTTTCAGTACCCTCGAGCATTATCGCTGCCCGAGCAGCAGCGCGGTTTTTCAGCGAAACATGGCCGAGCCAGAACCCGTCCGGATCGGCCCGAACGCTGCGGGCCAGTTGGGTCTTGAGCTGAGCCACGGAAGTGAATGCGTGCAAACCGCCCGCATTGCCCGGAACGAACAGAAATACGGGCCCCGGATGTTGATGGTCATCAAGCGCAGGCTGACGAGTTATCACCATCGCCCCCTGCAGCAAATAAGAGCGTTGCGAGGTGCCCAGGGACAGGTCGCAAACGCAGCTGACACTTTGCCCGCGGAGTGAAGACCAGGGTTCGCTGACAACTTCTTTTATCTGTTGATACGCAGATTCGCTCAACCGGCCTTCATACACTTGCAACTGTGCTTCGGCCAGCAAGCTGCGCGACCTGCCCGTAGACAAACGCTGCAACAGACTAAGCCCGCCGGCATCCAGCCGGGTCCAGAAGTCGGTGCCCTGAGATTCGGCCCCCTCGAGCAGCCTGTCCGTTGCCTGTTGAGTTTCGGCACACTGGGTCAGAGCCTGCTCATGAGTATCCCGGTAAGCGGCCAAGCGAGTCATCGCCTGATCAGCAGTGCCTATAAATGACTGCAGGCTTGCTTCGTAGCGTGAGACTTTTCGCTCTCGCAGAGTACCGGGCAAATTGATAGACAGGCTGCCAAATGAAAGGTACTGGTCAGCGTTAAGGGTGTGGCTGTTTTCGGACATGAAAGCGTTCATCCCAAGTGATCGACAGTCACCTGATCTGAACAGAAACCCGGAGTGCATCAGTGGTAGATATATAGTCGCAGGCTAACCCCGTGTTGCCGCGCACAAGCGAAGCACCACAGGGTAAGTACCGTGTTACTTCTTCTTGCGCTTTTTTTCCTGCCTGTCGCGTTTCTCGAAGGCTGCTTCCAGAGCCTCGTTGATCGTGCGTAGCACCTTTACCCGTGCCCAGCGCTTGTCATTGGCTTCAACCAGGGTCCAGGGCGAGATTTCGGTGCTGGTGCGATCCACCATGTCGCATACCGCACTGCGGTACACATCCCACTTTTCGCGATTACGCCAATCTTCCTCGGTAATCTTGAAGCGTTTGAACGGGATTTCTTCACGCTCCTGAAAACGCTCAAGCTGGGTGTCCTTGTCGATTGCCAGCCAGAATTTGACGACAATCGCGCCTGCTGCCGTAAGTTGTTCTTCGAAATCGTTGATTTCGCCATAAGCGCGCATCCAGTCCGCTTTCGTGCAAAAACCTTCGACCCGTTCAACCAGCACCCGGCCATACCAGGAGCGGTCAAAAATGGTGAATTTGCCCCGCGCCGGGATATGTCGCCAAAAACGCCAAAGATAAGGTTGTGCTCGCTCATCCTCGGAAGGCGCAGCAATAGGCACAATGATGTACTGACGCGGGTCCAGCGCTGCCGCCACCCGCCGGATAGAGCCGCCTTTGCCTGCGGCATCATTGCCTTCAAATACGGCAATCAATGAATGCCGGCGCATCCGTTTGTCACGCATCAGGCCCGATAGACGCGCCTGCTCAGTGATCAATTGCTCCTGGTAATCCTCTTTTTCAAGATGCCGGGTCAGGTCCAGGCAATCGAGCAGGGTCAATTCGCCTTGCTTGTCCGGTAACGGCGGCACACCCGCCGGGCGGGCTGCAACCTTGGGGGTATGCAACGCCGCCTGCAACCCTTCAAGAAGGATTTTGCCCACAGTCAGACTGCGGTAATAGGGGTCAATACCTTCGACGATATTCCACGGTGCGTAATCACGACTGGTGCGGCGGATCGCCCGCTCGCCATAGCGTACGAACTTGTCATAAGTTTTGGACTGCTGCCAGTCCAGCGGGCTGATGCGCCAGCTGTGCAATGGGTCATCCTTGAGGGTTTGCAGGCGTTCTTTCATTTGTTTTTTGGACAGGTGGAACCAGAACTTGAAGATCACTGCGCCCTCATTGCACAGCATCTTTTCCAGACGTTCGGCGCCCGTGATCGCCTGATCAAGCACGGCATTCTTGAACAGGCCGTGAACCCGGCCCTGGAGCATCTGGCTGTACCAATTGCCAAAAAACACGCCCATCCGCCCCTTGGCGGGCAATTGACGCCAGTAACGCCAGGCCGGCGGATGAGCCAGCTCTTCATCGGTCTGGCTATCAAAAGTCCGCACTTCGATCAGGCGCGGATCCATCCATTCACTAAGCAGTTTGACCGTTTCACCCTTGCCGGCGCCTTCAATGCCATTGATCAGCACAATGACCGAAGCACGCTTTTGCTGATGGAGCTCAAACTGGGCTTCAAGCAACGCTTCACGTAAAGCGGGGGCTTCCCTGTCGTAGGTTTCTTTATCGATGAAATGGCCGATTTCAGCTGATTCGAACATGGAATGCTCCCTGGCAAGATGAACCAAGCCTAGCGGATTGCTCTGCAATATGCAGGAAGAAACCGAGCAAACCTGTCATGGATCAGTCCCGGCCTGACTGATCGGCTAGAATGGCTGCCTTGCCGTTGCCGAGCCACACATGACTACTGAAACTGCCAATGCCCAGATCGACTGGGATGACCAAGGTCGCCCCCATTCACGGGTGTTTGATGACGTGTATTTTTCGGACAAGTCGGGGCTTGAAGAAACCCGCTATGTCTTTATCGAACAGAACGCCCTTGCAGAGCGTTTCGCCGCCCTGCCCGCTGACGGCCATCTGGTTATTGGCGAAACCGGTTTCGGCACCGGGCTGAATTTTTTGTGCGCGTGGCAGCTGTTCGAGCAACATGCCCACCCCGATGCGCGCCTGCAGTTCATCAGCGTCGAAAAATACCCGCTGACCCGCAACGACCTGCAACGCGCGCTGGCCCTGTGGCCGGAGCTGACGCCCCTCAGCGAACAATTGCTGGCCGTGTATTTTGCAATCCATCCGGGCTTTCAGACCCTGACCCTGGCCGATGGCCGGGTCACGCTCACGTTATTGATCGGCGATGCACTTGAACAGTTGCCGCAACTCGACGCCAAAGTTGATGCATGGTTTCTAGACGGTTTTGCCCCGGCGAAAAACCCCGACATGTGGACCCCGGAACTGTTCGCGCAATTGGCACGCCTGGCGGCACCCGATTCGACAATCAGCACATTCACCAGCACCGGCTGGGTACGCCGCGCACTGAATGACGCCGGATTCAAGATGCGCCGCACGCCAGGCATAGGCCATAAGTGGGAAATCCTGCGCGGCACCTTTGTCGGCTTGCCGGACACCGCTTCAACAGCACCCACAGTCAAACCCTGGTTTGCCCGCCCGCCCCGGGTCAAAGGCCCGCGTACAGCACTGGTCATCGGTGGCGGCCTGTCGGGTTGCGCCAGCGCCAATAGCCTGGCCCGCCGCGGCTGGACGGTGATATTGCTGGAGCGCCACGAAAGACTGGCCAAGGAAGCGTCGGGCAACCCGCAAGGCGTTCTGTACCTCAAGCTCTCGGCACACGGTACGACTTTGTCGCAGATGATCGTCAGCGGCTTTGGCTACACCCGTCGTCTGCTGGAACACCTGCAGCGCGGGCGCGACTGGGATGATTGCGGGGTCCTGCAATTGGCTTTCAACGCCAAGGAAGCCGCACGACAGGCCCAACTGGCCGCAGCCTTTCCCCCGGCGCTGGTGCATCTGCTTGACCAACCCCAGGCACAAGCCCTGGCCGGGATCGAACTGGCCCACGGCGGCCTGTTCTACCCCGAAGGCGGCTGGGTTCACCCTCCAGCGCTTTGCCACTACCAGGCCTTGCACCCCAAGGTTCGGGTGCTGACCCACCATGACGTTTTGCAACTGCACAAGGTCAATGACCAATGGCAGGCGTGCCATAACGACCAGGTACTGGCCAGCGCTCCGGTTGTCATTCTGGCTGGCGCTGCCGAGGTCAAGCGCTTCCCGGCCAGCAGCGGCCTGCCACTCAAACGGATTCGCGGGCAAATCACTCAACTGGTAGAAACCCCTGCCAGCGCCGTATTGAAAACCGTAGTGTGTGCCGAGGGCTATGTGGCTCCTGGCCGCCTCGGTGAGCACACGCTGGGCGCCAGCTTCGACTTTGATAACGAAGACCTGACCACCACCCCGCAGGGGCATCAAGGTAACCTCGAGCTGCTCGAGGAAATCTCACCGGACCTGGCCCATCGGCTCGGTGACGAACAACTCAACCCTGACACCCTGAGTGGATGGGCAGCGTTCCGCTGCACCAGCCCGGACTACTTGCCAATTGTAGGCCCGCTCGCAGATCCGGAGCAGTTCGCCAGCGCCTATGGCGTGTTGCGCAAGGATGCCCGACAGGTGCCTGACGTCCCCTGCCCGTGGCTTGATGGCTTGTACGTCAACAGCGGCCACGGCTCTCGCGGGCTCATCACCGCACCCCTGTCTGGCGAAATACTCGCCGCCTGGATCAACGATGAACCCCTGCCCGTATCCAGAGCAGTGGCCGAAGCCTGCCTGCCGAACCGGTTCGGGCTGCGGGCCCTGATCAAAGGGCTGTAGAGGGCGACCCCTCAAGGGACTTGGGCGCCAGCAGCGCCTCGGTCTTTTGCAGGCTCCAGACATCGACAGCCGCGTCCATCTGATGGCGAACTTCGCTGACCTCGCGCAGATAGCGCTCACTGTTCATTTCTGGAGATCTTTTAAGCAAGTTGCTTAACGCCTCGAAGTACGGCTCGGTCAGCGCGCCATATTGCGTCCTGTGGGTACGTATCAAGTACTCCCGCCAAAACTGGCGGGTGCTGATAAAGATGTTCAGCGAGGCCGTTTTCTCGGCCTTTTCGACTTCCAGCCGCGCAATGTCCAGATCTGCCTGAGTCACCCCGGCCAGTGATTTAAACGCCATGCTTTCAGGTTGCCCCGGCAGCTCAAGGGCTCGCGCCAGGCCCACACGGTAAGCCAGGTGCATCTCAAGCTCGTCCGGTGCCGGGCCTGCCCCCTCAAGGCGTAACAAAAAGTGCTCGTGGGCGATTCTGGCGAGCCTGTCGAGCCTGAAAAGCCCTTTGCCCAGAGTCAGCAGTTGCTGCTTCTGAGGCGAGCCCGCGCCTGAAAGCCCGGACAGTTCCATTTGCACTTCCATCTCGCTGAACGTAAAAGCCACACTGTCTGTACAGCTACGCGGCGAAGCCGCAATATCCAGCACATCACGGCGCAAGGAGGAGCTCTCGTTGGCCGCTTCAATCATTTCCCAGACACGTCGGCTGAAATCCTGACGCACTTCATGGGCGTCCGCAGTCGATGTCAAACGGCTGAGCACCGTAAAAAAATCGTCTGAAGCCGCATCGGCTCGCAAGCTGTTCCATAACAGCTCTCTTCTTCGCAATTCCTGAGCGGTAATACCCGCCGTCCAGAACTCGAACGCCGCCGCCTCGCTCATCAACTGTTCGCTGTTGATGCCCATGCTGCTGCCACCCTGCATGGCATAGCGGGCCAGACGCAGGCGGCTGGTGGCGGACAACGGGTTGCCGGCCAGGGAAATATTGCGCGTCACAGTGGGTGAGGCCTGATAGACATGTTCAGGTATGTCGATAATACGGTTTTCCCGCAGATCGGCCGACTCAAGAAACGGGCGGGATATCAGGTCTTGCGGCCATTGGTCGATCCAGGTACGACGCAAATAGACCCGACGCAAAAAACCCAGATTACTGAGGCTAAGGTTCGGACCCAGCAGGTTGTCATTGAGGTTGAGCACTTGCAGCTTGCCCAGCGAGTTCAATACCGACAGGTTGCCCGGGTTCAGATACAACAGGTTACGGGCCAGGGACAAACGCTGCAGATTGGGCATGCGCTCCAACTGCCTGGGCAGGTTGACCATGCGATTGTTATCCATTTCAAGGGCAACCAGCCCGCTGAAATGTTCAAGGAATGCATTGGCCGTGTCCCGGCAATTCATGTTGCTGAGTTTCAATTCCCGCACATGGCTGAAGTCGGCAATGGCTGGCAGATCCGGAAAGTTGCCCAATCGAAAGCCGTCCAGGCTCAGGCTGTGCAACTCTTCGTTGTGAGCCCAGGGAATATGAGCGGGGTTTTTACGCCAGCAACGCTCAATCAGCCCTGCAGCCTGATATCGGTTCTCGGGGTAGTCATATAGGGTATCGGTCGGAACAACTTCACCCGGAGTGGCATCGATCCAGGCTTGCAGGCTCGTTAGCAAGGCCCTTCTCTCGCGCTTGCGCTCACGCAGGATATTGAGCGGTTCAAGCCCCCGCTCGACCAGGGTGTCGAGGTATTCAATGACTTGCTCATCTTCAAAGTCGGAGTAAATCCTGCGCACACGGCGCTGCAATTCCCAGGAGTGCTCACCGGATGTCATTCCGCACAGGGGGTAGCCCACCTGACCATCTGCCAGGGTAATCGGCGGTTTGAACCCCGGTTTGATCGGCTGTATGCGCAACACCTGGGCGGACTCCTGACGGGCATTGGCCGCCCGCTTTGCCAGGGCCGCATTGAACGCCGGGGCATCCGTGTTTGCAGCAAAGCCCATGGCATCGCGCTCAAGATCGGTCAGGGATTCAAACACGGCAGTGGATAATGGCAGAGGACCGCCAGGCTCAAGCAAATGGACATGACCGCGTGGCCGGTAACGCTCGTAGCCCCGCAGCGTTTTGACCAGCACGTGCGGTGGGGTCGTCTGTACGCCGCCCCAATAATGAGTCATGGCGCCTGAAATCGAATCTTCGCGAATCTCCAGCGCCTTGTCAGCAGGCCAGCCGGGCAGTTGATCCAGATAATGCAAGGCCAGCCGCTCAGTGTCGTCATTGGCCTGATGCTCAAGATAAAAGCCTTCGATCGCCCGGTTTATCCTGGCCTCACGCAGGTGCATGCGCGCCAGCTCGGCCAGTTCCAGCGGCACTCTGCCCCTGCGCAAATGTTCAAGCTGCGGATTACTGGCCGACTCAACCAACGCTTGCGCTACCGTACGGGGCAACCCCGGAAAGTCACGTTCGATGGGCAAGGCTTCTGCCGCAGACGAGATATTGAAAAGCCCATACAACCTCTCGAAGACCTGACGTTTGTTATCCCGCGCATGACTGCCCAATACCAGGGCCAGTCTGCGGGCCAGTGCCCCCGGAGCAGGCAGGTCATTGCCCAGCAGTTCCCTGACCTGTGAGTCGGACAAGGCCGCAAGAACAGCATCCAGCAACTTGCCTTGCTCAACGACAGAGCTTGTCAGGTTGATATGGGACGTAGCCGGCCACATCACACTGGCATAGTGCGCAAGGCGGTTTCCCGTATCGTCGGCAACCGTCAACACCTTGCCCGCTGGCCATTTCGGCAATGCCGGCAAGAGCTGTAATTGCAGCTCGCTCCAGCGCCGGGAGGCATACTGGTCGGTACTCATCTGTGCGACAAAGGTGTCGATAAGCTGGTTGATTTCAAAACGCTTGAGGCTGACTTTCAGCAAGGAAGGCGGCGCCAGACTTTCCAGATGCATGCGGCGCAGGACGCCCGGTGCCGTGTCAGTCAGTTCCCGAATCCGTTCCAGTGTCTGCCTGTCCAGTGCTGCTGTTGCCGATCCCAAACGGCCCAGCAGCGTCGCACTGTCTTGCCACTCCAGTGGCCGCTCATGGGCATGCTGCCAGGCCCCTTCGTTGTTATGTAGCAAGGCAGGCCTGAAAGCATCGGCCCTGCGCGGATGAGGTATGCGCCATTGCCTGCGCTCGCTGTCGAATTCGACAGGATAGTGCTTGCCGTCCACGTCTACATACTGCCTGCCATGAAGGCTGAGTAAACCTTGGGCATCAGCTGTATAGCGATGCTCGCCCATTACTTTATGCTCGTAGTGCTGCAGGTTTTTATTCCATAACCGGGTGGTGCCATCATCACGACTGACGGGTTGAAAGCCTTCAAAGTGCGCCCGGGTGGCTGCGCTCAAACGACTGGCAGCGGCTTTGACAGCTCCCAGCCCGACCACTACCCCTGCGTTGACGGCCAGATCCGTGGCGACATTGAGCAAGTGCTCGCGAGCATGGTCAACATCGCCCTGGGCCCAGTCTTCCACCCCCTCATAGACTTCTTTGAGCATCTCCCCAATGGCCACCGCCAGCATCAGATCGCCCAGCACCGGCACAAAAAGGGCCGCGACGTTTACCAGAAACAACCCTGCCGTTTTGTACATCTGCCAGCGCTCTTCGCGTTCGCGCTCGTCCAGCACGCCGGTGGGCACGGCCAGTTGCCGGGCATCGGCAAACATGTTCCTGAGCTGCACCGTGCACAGGTAATGCGCTGCGCTGATGGTCAGAGGGGTTGCGGTAAGGGCCAGATGCTCGGGCCTGCCAGCGACCTTTTGCATAAACAGCGGCCGTACATTCAAGGCGGTGAAGCGGGAGAAAAACCTGGCATACGCCGGATCCAGCAGGCGATGCTTCAACTCATCGGTGAATACCTGCAATGAACTGAACTCGAACAAGGGTGCCCGCGGGTCATTGGGGATATAGGCAATCAAGCGGTTGCCGGGGTGCAACAACAAGGTGTCGGAAGAGAAGACCACCACCCCGTCAATTTCCGTGTCCAGTATCGACAAGGAACTTGGCACCATCGGCTTGCCGTCCAGTTGCACCCCGTGCACCTGGGCAGTACTGGCGGGCAGAGCCAGGGCGGCAAGCAGTGTGGTATAGGCTGCCTGACTGATTTGTTTCTTGAGGTAGGCGACATGCGCGTCGACCGCCATGTCATGGGTTTTTAAAAGCCTGAGGTTCGACTCTGTCGCCAAATGCCTGGGCCCGGGAGTTCCCGACGCCGTAACGCCCAAAGCATGCTCCAGATACTGTTGATACTTGAGCCCCAGATCCAGCCTGCGGCATAGCGCGGCAAAGTGGCAGGGCTCGAGAGGGCTGATCTGCTGAGGATGGCCACCGTAGCGGATATGGCTTTGCGGATTAAAGCCGTTTGCAAGGGCCTCGTCGGCCGAAAAATTCTGCAGGGCTGCCCACAGCAGGGTTTTCGGCTCGTCATGCACCAGGTAATGGCGAACGGAACTGAACAACGTGATATTGGGGATCAGGTGAACATGCACCACCGCCAGATAGTCACGGTGAATATTCAGTGACGACCCGAACTCACGCCTGACCTCGGCTGCCAGCAATGCCCCGCAGTACACCTCGACACTTTGCAGCTCACCGAACTTCTTGCCGACCAGGCCATGATAGAAACGGCTACTGGCCATGGATGCATTCATGGCCGCAATGACCTGTGGATCAGCGCCCAACAACCATTTGGGCATATGGCTGTGGACCAGCTCCAGGGGTTCCAGGTCACTGAGCGTGGTATCGCGAGCATCCAGCGGGGGCATATGGCGGGGCATATCCGGTCTTCTGCAGGTCAGAGAGCGCCTAACCTAACGTGGCGTCGCAGGGGATGTGACATAGATAAATAGTGCTCTTCAGCCAAAACCCTGCTGGCCTCCCAAGCCCCGACAAAACAACCACTTGTAACTTTTATTGAACGATCCGGGCACAGGTCACTCGATAAAACACGGTCATTTATGCCGGAGCGAGTGCCTTGTGCCTTGCACCGCAAGGGCTGGCGATGCAGTCAAAAACTGCATCGCCCTTTAAAACCGGGCCCAAAGCGCTACCAGGCGTCCTGCAAAGACGCTGAATCATCCCTGTAGCACCACATGCCGAAAGACCAAGGATTTACACACCATGTGCGGATTAGCTGGCGAGTTACGTTTTGATCAACACCCTGCCGACCTGGCAGCCATCGAACGCATCACCCACCACCTTGCACCACGTGGCCCCGATGCCTGGGGTTTTCACAGCCAGGGGCCGATAGCCCTGGGCCATCGCCGCCTGAAAATCATGGATTTGTCGGATGGTTCAGCCCAACCGATGATCGACAGCCAGCTGGGTTTGTCGCTGGCCTTCAACGGCGCGATCTATAACTTCCCCGAGCTGCGCGCCGAGCTTGAAGCCCTGGGCTACAGCTTTTATTCGGGTGGCGATACCGAAGTACTGCTCAAGGGCTATCACGCCTGGGGCGAAGCGCTGCTGCCCAAGCTCAATGGCATGTTTGCCTTTGCCATCTGGGAACGCGATGCCCAGCGCCTGTTTCTGGCCCGCGATCGTCTGGGGGTCAAGCCGCTGTATCTGTCGCGTACCGGTGAGCGCTTGCGCTTTGCCTCGACCCTGCCGGCGCTGCTCAAGGGCGGTGATATCAGCCCCATGCTCGACCCGGTGGCGCTTAATCACTACCTGAATTTTCATGCCGTTGTACCAGCACCACGCACGCTGATTGCCGGTATCGAAAAGCTGCCACCCGCGACCTGGTTGCGTATTGACGCCAATGGCCACACCGAGCAAAAAACCTGGTGGACCCTGCCCTACGGCCCGCGTGCCGATGAAGTCAATCTGACCCTGGAAGATTGGCGCGATCGTGTCCTCGACAGCACCCGCGAAGCCGTGGCTATCCGCCAACGGGCGGCGGTGGATGTCGGCGTGCTGCTCTCTGGCGGTGTCGACTCCAGTTTGTTGGTGGGGTTGTTGCGCGATGTGGGCGTACAGGATCTGTCGACTTTCTCCATCGGCTTTGAGGACGCAGGCGGCGAGCGCGGGGATGAATTCCAGTATTCGGATTTGATTGCCCGGCATTACGGTACGCGCCATCACCAACTGCGCATTGGCGAGCACGAAATCATCGAGCAACTGCCAGCGGCCTTCCGCGCCATGAGCGAGCCGATGGTCAGTCATGACTGCATCGCCTTTTATCTGTTGTCGCGTGAAGTGGCCAAGCATTGCAAGGTGGTGCAAAGCGGCCAGGGCGCTGACGAACTGTTTGCCGGCTATCACTGGTATCCACAAGTAGATGGCGCCAGCGATCCTTATGCCGCGTACCGCGAAGCCTTTTTCGACCGCAGTTACGACGAGTACAAGGCCACCGTCCAGCCACAATGGCTGACAGCCAATGACGCCGCTGGCGACTTTGTGCGTGAGCATTTCGCACAGCCGGGGGCCCAGGCCGGGGTGGACAAGGCCTTGCGCCTGGACAGCACCGTGATGCTGGTGGATGACCCGGTCAAACGGGTGGACAACATGACCATGGCCTGGGGCCTGGAAGCCCGCACGCCGTTTCTCGATTACCGCCTGGCCGAGCTGTCAGCGCGGATTCCAGCGCGCTTCAAACTGCCCGACGGCGGTAAGCAGGTACTCAAGGAAGCCGCACGACTGGTGATCCCCAGCGAAGTCATCGACCGCAAAAAAGGCTATTTCCCGGTGCCGGGGCTCAAGCACTTGCAGGGCAACACCCTCAACTGGGTGCGCGACCTGCTGCTGGACCCGAGCCAGGATCGCGGCCTGTTCCAGCCAGCCATGCTTGACCAGTTGCTGACCAACCCGCAAAGCCAGCTGACCCCCCTCAACGGCTCCAAGCTGTGGCAACTGGCCGCCCTGAACCTGTGGCTGAGCGAACAAGGAATCTGATCGATGAAACCTCTCGCTACGGCTTATAGCCAGCGTTTACTGCGTGGCCAGACGCCTTCCTATGAACGCCTGCAAGCCCGCTTTGCCGAAGACGGCAGCGAACTGAATGCCTGCCCCGTGGCCGTACACTGCGGCTGGGGCCGGCTGTTGATCGGGCATACCTTTCCCGATCCCGTCACCCTGGCCGAAGAGCTGCTCAACGAGCAGCCCGGCGAGCGCGATATTGCCCTGTATGTCGCCGCGCCCCAGCAGGTGCTGGCGCAGTCGCCGCAACAACTGTTTCTCGACCCCTCGGATACGCTGCGCCTGTGGTTTACCGATTACCGCCAGGCCACCCGCGTGTTTCGCGGCTTCCGTATCCGCCGCGCACAAAGCGAGGCGGACTGGAACGCGATCAACACCCTGTACCTGTCACGCTCCATGCTGCCCATCGACCCGACCCTGCTGACCTCGCGCCACGACGGCGGCCCGGTGTACTGGATGGCCGAAGACGAGGACAGCGGCGCGGTGATCGGCAGTGTCATGGGCTTGAACCATCACACCGCATTCAACGACCCCGAAAACGGCAGCAGCCTCTGGTGCCTGGCGGTCGACCCGCTCTGTTCACGCCCGGGAGTGGGTGAAGTGCTGGTGCGGCATTTGGTCGAGCACTTTATGAGCCGCGGCCTGAGCTATCTCGACCTGTCGGTGCTGCATGACAATGCCCAGGCCAAGAACCTGTATGCCAAACTGGGGTTTCGCACCCTGTCGACCTTTGCCATCAAGCGCAAGAACGGCATCAACCAGCCGCTGTTTCTGGGGCCTGGCCCCGAGGTCGGACTCAACCCCTATGCCAGCATCCTCGTTGAAGAAGCCTACAAACGTGGCATCGACGTGCAAATTGACGACGCGGCCGCCGGCCTGTTCACCCTTAGCCACGGCGGGCGACGGATTCGTTGCCGCGAGTCCCTCAGCGACCTGACCAGCGCCATCAGCATGAGCCTGTGCCAGGACAAGTGCCTGACCCACAAGGTGCTCAGCCAGGCCGGCCTGAACGTGCCGACCCAGCAACTGGCGGGCAATGCCGATGACAACCTGGCGTTTGTCGAAGAGCACGGCCGGGTGGTGGTCAAACCGGTGGATGGCGAGCAAGGCAATGGCGTAGCGGTGGACCTGGACAGCATCGAACAGGTGCAACAGGCCATCGAGGCAGCGCGGGCGTTCGACAGCCGGGTGCTGCTCGAGAGCTTTCACGAAGGCCTCGACCTGCGCATCCTGGTGATCGGCTTTGAAGTGGTGGCTGCCGCCATCCGCCGTCCCGCGCAAGTAATCGGCGACGGTCAGCACCGCATTCAGCGCCTGATCGAGGCGCAAAGCCGCCGACGCCAGGCCGCCACCGGTGGCGAAAGCCGAATCCCGCTGGACGCTGAAACCCTACGCACCGTGCAGGCCGCAGGCTATGACTACGACAGCATCCTGCCTGCCGGGCAAGTACTGGCCGTGCGCCGCACCGCCAACCTGCACACCGGCGGCTGCCTGGAAGACGTCACCGCCGTGCTGCACCCGGTGCTGGCCGACGCCGCCATTCGCGCAGCCCGGGCCCTGGATATTCCGGTGGTGGGGCTCGACCTGATGGTGCCCGCCGCCGACCAACCCGACTATGTATTTATTGAAGCCAACGAACGCGCCGGGCTGGCCAACCATGAACCACAGCCCACCGCCGAGCGCTTTATCGATCTGTTGTTTCCCCACAGTCAGCCTGCTCAATAGCTGACCGGCCCTCAGGAGTTTTTATGAACCGCAGCCTCCCTGAACCCGACCTCGACTACCTGCAACGGGTATTGCTGGAAATGCTCGCCATTCCCAGCCCCACCGGTTTTACCGACACCATCGTGCGCTATGTCGCCGAACGCCTCGACGAATTGGGGATCCCTTTTGAACTGACCCGCCGCGGCACCTTGCGCGCCACCCTCAAGGGCCAGAAAAACAGCCCGGACCGCGCCGTGTCCGCGCATCTGGATACGATTGGCGCCAGCGTGCGGGCGATCAAGGACAACGGCCGGCTGGTGCTGGCACCTGTTGGTTGCTGGTCGAGCCGGTTTGCCGAAGGCAGCCGCGTCAGCCTGTTTACCGACAACGGCGTGATCCGTGGCAGTGTCCTGCCATTAATGGCTTCTGGCCATGCCTTCAATACCGGCGTGGATGAACTGCCGATCAGTTGGGACCATATCGAGTTGCGCCTGGATGCCTACTGCGCCACCCGCGCGGATTGCGATTCCCTGGGGGTCAATATTGGTGACTTCGTAGCGTTCGACCCACTGCCGGAATTTACCGAAAGTGGCCATATCAGTGCGCGGCATCTGGATGACAAGGCGGGTGTGGCGGCCCTGCTCGCCGCCCTGAAAGCCATTGTCGACAGTGGCGAACAGCCCCTTATCGACTGTCATCCGCTGTTTACCATCACCGAAGAAATCGGCAATGGTGCGGCAGCGGCCTTGCCGTGGGATGTGAGCGAGTTTGTCGGGATTGATATTGCTCCGGTGGCTCCGGGCCAACATTCCAGCGAGCATGCGGTCAGTGTGGCGATGCAGGATTCGGGCGGCCCCTATGACTATCACCTGTCGCGGCATTTGCTGGGGCTGGCCAGTGACAATGAGTTGCCGGTGCGCCGGGACATGTTCCGTTATTACTTCAGCGATGCTCATTCGGCCTTGACGGCGGGGCATGATATTCGCTGTGCGTTACTGGCGTTTGGCTGTGATGCCACCCACGGGTATGAGCGCACCCATATTGATAGCCTGGCGGCGTTGAGTCGTTTGCTGGGTGCCTACATCCTCAGCCCGCCGGTGTTTGCCAGCGATGCCCAGCCGGCGCAGGGCTCACTGGACCGCTTCAGCCATCAGATCGAACATGATGCGCAGATGGAAAGCGATACGCGAGTGCCGTCGGTAGAGAGTCTGGTGGGGGAAAATCGGAGCTGAAGCAAAGCCCTAACCCTCTCCCAGAGGGAGAGGGTTGGGGTGAGGGCAGACGTCAGACCTGAGCCTGAGCCCCTTCAAACCATGCCAGTTTCTCACGCAGCAAAACCACTTCGCCCACGATCACCAGCGTAGGCGCATGCACTTCATGCTCCGCCACCAATGTCGGCAAGTCGGCCAGGGTACCGGTAAACACGCGCTGGTTGGACGTAGTGCCCTGCTGAATCAACGCAGCCGGGGTATCTGCCGAACGACCATGCTTGATCAACTGCTCGCAGATGATCGGCAAGCCCACCAGGCCCATGTAGAACACCAGAGTTTGCGCCGGAGCAACCAGGTCGCTCCAGGGCAGGTTGCTGGTGCCGTCTTTCAGGTGGCCGGTAACAAAGCGCACAGACTGCGCGTAGTCGCGATGGGTCAACGGAATACCGGCATACGCCGCGCAACCACTGGCGGCGGTAATACCCGGCACCACCTGGAACGGAATCCCGTGGGCGGCCAGCTCTTCGATTTCTTCACCGCCACGGCCAAAGATGAACGGATCGCCACCTTTGAGCCGCACCACGCGCTTGCCCTGCTTGGCCAGGTCGACCAGTTGCTGGTTGATCTGGTCTTGTGGCACCGCATGCTCAGCGCGACGCTTGCCCACATAAATACGTTCGGCATCGCGACGGCACAGTTCAAGAATCGCCGGGGCCACCAGACGGTCGTAGAGCACCACGTCTGCCTGTTGCATCAGGCGCAGTGCACGGAAGGTCAGCAGATCGGGATCACCCGGCCCGGCACCCACCAGATACACCTCACCGGTGGTTTCGACGGCCTGACCTTCAATCTTGGCCAGCAGCAAGCGCTCGGCTTCAGCGCCCTGCCCGGCCAGCAAACGATCGGCAATCGGGCCCTGGAACACATCTTCCCAAAACCCGCGACGCTGCTGCACATCCGGAAACAAGCCTTTGACCCGGCTACGGAAGCGCGCCGCAAGGCCCGCCAACTGGCCGTAGGTCGACGGAATCCAGGTTTCGATCTTGGCCCGGATCAACCGCGCCAGCACGGGCGCATCACCACCACTTGAAATGGCAATTACCAGCGGCGAACGGTCGACAATCGCCGGGAAGATCACGCTGCACAAGGCGGGCGCGTCGACCACGTTGACCGGTACGCAACGGCGATGGGCGTCGGCGGAAACCTGAGCGTTAAGTGGCTCATCGTCGGTGGCGGCGATGATCAGGACGCACCCTTCAAGGTCGGCCTCGGCATATCCGCGCAGCACCTGTTCGCCACCGCTGCTGTTTATCAACTCGCACAACTGTGGCTCCATGGCGGGTGCGACCACCCGCAGCACGGCACCGGCATCGGCCAGCAGGCGGGATTTGCGCAAGGCAATCTCCCCACCGCCAACCACCAGTACACGGCTGCCACGCAGGTTATGAAACAGCGGCAGAAACTCCATTTAGCCGATGACCTCAATACCGCCCATGTAAGGCTTGAGCACGTCCGGCACACGGATCGAACCGTCAGCCTGCTGGTAGTTTTCCAGCACGGCTACCAGGGTGCGGCCTACCGCCAGACCGGAACCGTTAAGGGTGTGTACCAGTTCCGGCTTGCCGGTTTCCGGGTTACGGAAACGCGCCTGCATGCGACGGGCCTGGAAATCACCGCAGTTGGAGCACGACGAAATTTCGCGGTACTTGTCCTGGCTCGGGACCCACACTTCCAGATCGTAGGTTTTAACTGCGCTGAAACCCATGTCACCGGTGCACAGCGCCAGGGTGCGGTAAGGCAGTTGCAGCAGTTGCAGAACCTTCTCGGCATTGCCGACCAGGCCTTCAAGGGCGTCCATCGAGGTGGACGGTTCAACGATCTGGACCATCTCGACCTTGTCGAACTGGTGCTGACGGATCATGCCGCGGGTATCGCGCCCCGATGCACCGGCCTCGCTGCGGAAGCACGGCGTGTGCGCCACCAGCTTGATCGGCAGGGCCTTGTGTTCAACGATTTCGCCGGCAACGATATTGGTCAGGGTGACCTCAGCGGTCGGGATCAGGTAGAAATCGGCTTCGCCTTCACGGCTGATCTTGAACAGCTCTTCTTCGAACTTTGGCAACTGGCCAGTGCCTTGCAGCGCCGGGGCCTGTACCAGATAAGGCGTGTAGGCCTCTTCGTAGCCATGCTCACCGGTGTGCAGGTTGATCATGAACTGTGCCAGAGCACGATGCAGACGGGCAATCGGGCCGCGCAGCAAGGCAAAACGGGCACCGGACAGTTTGGCGGCGGTTTCAAAGTCCAGCCAGCCGTGCTGCTCGCCCAGGGCGACATGGTCCTTGATCTCGAAATCAAAGGCAGTCGGGGTGCCCCAGCGACGGATTTCGACGTTGCCGTCTTCGTCAGCGCCTACCGGCACGGACGCATCCGGCAGGTTCGGCAGGCCCAGCAGGATGGCGTCCAGCTCAGTCTGGATGGCTTCCAGTTCAACCTTGCCATTGGCCAGGTCGCTGCCCATGGTCTCGACGCTGGCCATCAGTGGCGCGATATCTTCACCGCGAGCCTTGGCCTGGCCAATGCTTTTGGAGATGGCATTGCGCTCGGCCTGCAGCTTCTCGGTCAGGGTCTGGACTTCTTTACGCTTGGCTTCCAGCGCGTCAATGCGCGCCACGTCCAGCTTGAAGCCACGGGATGCCAGGCGATCCGCTACGTCCTGCAGGTTGCTACGTAACAGTTTGGAATCAAGCATGTCGGTTTCTCGTTTATCAAAGTTTGGTCAAGGACAGGCCAGCCCAGGTTGCGAGCAGCCCGCCGAATACGCTGAGGGCCGCATAGCCCAATGCCAGTGGCACCTGCCCGCTTTCCAGCAGGCGCACCGTATCCAGTGAAAAGGATGAAAAAGTGGTCAAGCCACCCAGGAAACCGACCATCAGCCCGGCGCGGACTTCAATCGGTACTTCCGGGCGTATCAGAAAAAGTCCGTACAGGACGCCAATCAGCAGGCAGCCCACGATATTAACGGCCAATGTCGCGGTATAAAAGTGCCGCGGCCAATTGGCGTTGATCCAGTTACCCGTAGCGAAGCGCAACAATGTACCTGCAATGCCACCCACCGAGACCGCTGCAATCAATGGAATCACGGTTTTCTCCGCTGTTTGGGGCTGGCCCGGTCCAGTGCGGCGAGGTATTTCAACTTTTCGCCGATTTTGAGCTCAAGGCCCCGTGGTACCGGCTGATACAGGTTCAAGGGTTCAAGTTCGTCCGGGTAATAGTCTTCCCCGGCCGCGTACGCGTCAGGCTCGTCATGGGCATAGCGATACTCGTCGCCATAACCCAGTTGCTTCATCAGCTTGGTCGGCGCATTGCGTAAATGCAGCGGCACTTCCAGCGAGCCGTGTTCTGCCGCGCTGCGCAGTGCGGCCTTGAAACCCATGTACACCGCGTTGCTTTTCGGTGCGCAGGCCAGGTAAGTGATGGCCTGGGCCACTGCCAGTTCGCCTTCCGGGCTGCCGAGCCGCTCTTGCACATCCCAGGCCGACAGGCACAGGCTCAGAGCTCGCGGGTCGGCGTTGCCGATATCCTCACTGGCCATGCGTACCACGCGCCGGGCGATGTAAAGCGGATCGCAGCCGCCGTCGATCATGCGTGCAAACCAGTACAGGGCACCGTCAGGATTCGAGCCGCGCACCGACTTGTGCAAGGCAGAGATCTGGTCATAAAAGGCTTCGCCGCCTTTGTCGAAACGACGCTGGGTATCACCCAGCAGGTTGTGCAGCAGCTCGGTGCCGATTTCGCTGTGGTCTTCGGCGAGGTCCGAAGCGTTTTCCAGCAGATTGAGCATGCGCCGGCCATCGCCGTCAGTCGCCCGCAGCAAAATCTGAAAGCTTTCTTCGCCAAGGGTCAGGCCGCGCTTGCCCAGGCCCTTGTCTTCGGTCAGCGCACGCTGCACCAGCTTGCGTAGCGCCGCTTCGTCCAGGCTTTTGAGCACATAGACCCGCGCCCGCGAGAGCAAGGCGTTGTTCAGTTCGAACGAGGGGTTTTCCGTGGTGGCACCGATAAAGATCAGGGTGCCATCTTCGACGTAGGGCAAAAAGGCATCTTGCTGCGACTTGTTGAAGCGATGCACTTCGTCGACAAACAGGATGGTGCGGCGCCCATACTGGCCCGCCTGCTGCTTGGCGATTTCGACGGCCTGGCGAATCTCCTTGACCCCGGCCAAGACCGCCGAGACCGTTTCAAAGTGGGCATCCGAGACTTCCGCCAGCAGCCGCGCCAGGGTGGTCTTGCCCACGCCCGGCGGGCCCCAGAAGATCATGGAGTGCAGTGCACCCTGCTCCAGTGCCTCACGCAAGGGCTTGCCGCGGGCGAGCAGGTGCTGCTGGCCGACATACTCGTCCAGGTTGGCCGCACGCAAACGGGCAGCCAGTGGCTGGGCTATCGGGGCACTTCGAAACAGATCCATGGGCAGCGTTTGAAACCTCTTCCAGGGCTTATTCCTGGATAACATCAGCCCCTTTCGGGATATCGAACTTGAACTTGGAAGCCGGGATCGGCTCATTGACCTTGACCCCGGTGAACAGGATGTTGGTGCGCTGACCCACGCTGTCGATCAACTGCATGTCGTTGATCTTGCCGCCGCGAAACGACAGGCGCAGGGAGTCGAACAAGGTGTCCTTGGTCTTGGGCTTGAGGGTGAAGTCCATTACATCACCGGCCTGCTTGGAGGTGATGTCAAAACTTTCGCTGATTTTTGATACATCACCGGACAGCAACAGGGCCGGGGTCTGGGTCAGGCGCTGATCGAGTTTCTTGATCGTAACCTGCTCCAGGTCCGGGTCCCACAGCGAGACTTTCTGGCCATCGGAGACCATCAGTTGCTCCTGGGGAGCATCGGTGTGCCAGTAGAACAGCCCAGGACGCTTTACCGACATTTCGCCGGCAGTTTCCTGCAACTGGGTGCCACTGCCGTCGAGGGTCAGCTGGGAAAAACGGGCCGTGATGGTATCAGAGCCCAACAGTTGGCCAAGACGCTTCACACTCTCGGCGTCGGCATGGGCCGACAGCGAGGAAAAGGCTAGTACCGGTAGCAACAGCATGCTGACAAAACGCATGGACATCCTCATTGATTAGTTAGAAGCCCTGGGGCTGATCAATCGCGCATCGGGGCCGGCGCCAGTACTTCGCGCGAGCCATTAGTGTTCATAGAGGTTACGACCCCGGCCATTTCCATGGATTCAATCATTCGCGCAGCGCGGTTGTAACCGATCTTCAATTTGCGTTGTACAGCAGAAATGGAGGCACGACGGCTTTCCAGTACAAACTGTACGGCTTCGTCATACAAGGCATCCGTTTCAGGGTCGTCCCCGCCTTCGCTGCCACCGCCTTCAAAGCCGCTGCCCGCCTCTTCAACACCGTTGAGGATATCTTCGTTGTAGTCCGGAGCGCCGCGCAGCTTCCAGGCTTCAACCACGCGGTGAACTTCATCGTCGGACACAAACGCGCCATGAACCCGGATCGGCAAACTGGTACCGGGCGGCATATAGAGCATGTCACCGTGACCCAGCAGTTGCTCGGCGCCACCCTGATCGATGATGGTACGCGAGTCGATCTTGCTCGATACCTGGAACGCCATGCGGGTCGGGATGTTGGCCTTGATCAGGCCGGTAATCACGTCCACCGACGGGCGCTGGGTCGCGAGGATCAAGTGGATGCCCGCAGCCCGAGCCTTCTGGGCAATACGGGCGATCAATTCTTCAACTTTCTTGCCGACGATCATCATCATGTCGGCAAATTCGTCGACCACTACCACGATGGTCGGCAACTTCACCAGCAACGGTGCTTCGTCGTGAATGCTTTCGCGCTTGTACAGCGGATCGACAAGTGGCTCGCCGGCATCCTGGGCGTCCTTGACCTTCTGGTTGAAGCCGGCGAGGTTACGCACGCCCATCTTGGCCATCAGCTTATAGCGGCGCTCCATCTCGGCAACGCTCCAGCGCAGGGCGTTGGCGGCGTCCTTCATGTCCGTTACAACCGGGCACAGCAGGTGCGGGATGCCTTCGTAGATCGACAATTCAAGCATTTTCGGGTCGATCATGATCAGCTTGGCGTCTTCCGGGCCAGACTTGAACAGGATCGACAGGATCATGGCGTTAACGCCTACAGACTTACCAGAACCGGTAGTACCGGCTACCAGCAAGTGCGGCATTTTCGCCAGGTCGGTGATCACTGGCCGCCCACCAATGTCATGGCCCAGGGCCAGAGCTACCGGCGACTTGGCGTTATCGTACTCAGGGGTCGACAACACTTCGGAGAAGCGCACGATCTGGCGGTCTTCGTTGGGAATCTCGATACCGACGGTGGTTTTGCCAGGAATGACCTCAACCACCCGCACACTGGTCACGGCCAGCGAGCGCGCGAGGTCCTTGGCCAGGTTGGCAATGCGGCTGACCTTTACGCCAGCAGCAGGTTGAATTTCGTAACGGGTAATCACCGGGCCCGGGTGGATGGAATCCACCGTCACTTCGACGCCGAATTCCTTGAGCTTGATTTCCAGCAAGTGGCCAACGGCCGCCAGGGATTCGGGGGAATAATTGAGCTGTTTTTTCTCGGCCGGATCCAGAATCGAGATCGGCGGCAAGGTACCTTCAACCGCGCTGTCCACAAACAACGGCGCCTGTTTCTCTTTTTGCACGCGCTTGCTCGGCTCGGGCGCCTTGGGCGGTGCCGGGGCAATCACTGCCGGCACGTGTTTTTCACGCTCGGACATGTGCTTGCTCAACGCCTGCTCGCGCTCGATCAGGCGCTCTTTGGCCTTGGCCTGCTCACGCTTGTCGGAAACGCTTGGCGCGACCACTTCATTGACCCGGGCATCCACTTCGCGCAGCTTGGCCTGCAGTTGCTTGCGCTCGTTACGTTCGGCCCACCAACGGTTGGCCGCGCCCTGGATCAGCTCGAACAGGTCGAGGGTGATCTTGCCCGTCACGTCCATGACCTTGAACCATGACAGGTCGGTAAACACCGTCAGGCCAAACAGGAACAAGGCAATCAATAGCAGGGTACTGCCCTGGATATTCAGTGCATTCCTGGCCAGGTCGCCCAGGCTTTCGCCCAGCGCACCGCCCGCCCCCGCAGGCAGACCCGAGGCAGAGTGAAAATGGATATGGGCCAGCGCCGCACCGGAGAGCACCAGAAAAATCAGGCCGACCAGCCGCCACGAAAACAGCCAGCCGCTCCACTGCCAGGGCTGATGCCGCTCGCGGAAGATCTGGTAGGCCTTGACCGCCAGCAGCAGCGGGAAAATATAGGCAAAGTAACCCAGCACCATAAACAGGATGTCGGCACTGTAGGAGCCGGCTGGCCCGCCGAAGTTCTGTACATCGACAACCCGGCTGTTATGGCTCCAGCCGGGGTCATCCTTGCCATAGGTCAGCAGGGCCATCATCAGGAACAGGCACAGGGCGCCGATAGCGATCAATGCACCTTCCTTGAGCCGGTAGTGCAATTGCTGACGCCAGAGAGGAACTGCTTTGGGTGCTGCTGTGGATTTCTTCAAAACGGGTCTTTTCCTGCGCCTGTGGCGCGCCCAACTATTAATTGACTAATGTGACTGCAAAATACTGCTCATAGCGAGCAGACGACAAGTTCGGACTTGAAATGAGCCCTGCCCTTATTATTGCGTGCTGCAACGTGGAGCAGTTTAGATCAGCTCATACAGGCAGGCCATTGTACGGGTTTGAGCCGCTGATGCCATGCTGGCCATAACTCGCCGGGAAGCGCCAATTTGAGCATGTATTACCTTTTGTGACAAAGACTTATACCACCACCAAAACACAGCTTGTAATTAACTGGCAGATCGACTGAGACCGCACTTGCGTGACAGAGTTGCAGCCGCCCTCCCCTTCTTGTGCAAGACTCAATGCCATGCTGACCTGGTTAAAACGCGACACCCTGACATTTCCGCCACTGGCCAACGCCATGCGCGAACCCAATGGCCTGCTGGCCGCTGGCGGTGACCTGTCCGCCGACCGGCTGATCCAGGCCTATCGCCATGGCTGTTTTCCGTGGTTCAGCGAGGGCCAGCCAATCCTGTGGTGGTCGCCTGATCCGCGCACGGTGCTGTTTCCCGAAGAGCTGCATATCTCCCGCAGTTTGGGCAAACTGCTGCGCAAGCAACGCTACCAGGTGAGTTTTGACCGCGACTTCGCAGCCGTGATCCAGGCCTGTGCCGCTCCACGAGACTATGCGGATGGCACCTGGATTACCGACGACATGCAAAACGCCTATATCGAACTGCATGCCCGCGGCCATGCCCATTCGGTGGAAGTCTGGGACAACGGTGAGCTGGTGGGCGGCTTGTATGGCCTGGCCATGGGCCAGTTGTTTTTTGGCGAGTCCATGTTCAGCCGTGCCGACAACGCCTCAAAGTTCGGCTTCGCCACGCTGGTCAGACAGCTGCAGGCCTGGGGGTTTGTGCTGATTGACTGCCAGATGCCCACAGATCACCTGCAAAGCCTGGGAGCGCGTTCAATCCCGCGCCAGATATTTGCCGAGTATTTGCAAAAACATCTGGATCTTCCCACAACTGCGCAGTGGGTTTAGTAGGCGACTTTTGCGCGCTGGCTTACACTTAATTTAAAGATTTTCCGAGGGTTCATCATGACCGAGTTGGCGCGCTTGAAGTTTTATGCCACTCAACCTCACGCATGCAGCTACTTGCCTGGCGAACAGGCCACCACGCTGTTCCTCGACCCCAGCCAGCCGATGGATGTGCAGGTTTATGCCGATTTGTCCGAGATGGGTTTCCGGCGCAGTGGCGACCATCTTTATCGCCCGCATTGCCTGAAGTGCGATGCCTGCACCCCGGCGCGCATCCCTGTTGCCCGCTTCCTGCCCAACCGCCAGCAAAAACGCATTTTCAAGCGCAATGCCGACTTGCAGGTAGAGGCGGTAAAACCGGCGTTCAGTGAAGAGAACTTTGATCTTTACCAGCGCTATATCGAGCAGCGCCATGCCGATGGCGATATGTACCCGCCCAGTCGCGATCAATTTTCGACCTTCCTGGTGCGCGACCTGGCGTTTTCCAGATTTTACGAATTCCGCCTTGATGGCCGTTTATTGGCGGTCGCCGTCACGGACGTGCTGCCCAATGGCCTGTCGGCGGTCTACACCTTCTACGATCCCGACGAAGAGCGGCGCAGCCTGGGGCGCTATGCAATCCTCTGGCAAATCGCCGAAGCGCGCCGCCTGGAGCTGGATGCGCTGTATCTGGGGTACTGGATCAAGAACTGCAAGAAGATGAATTACAAGACCGAATATCGGCCCATTGAGCTCTTAATCAATCAGAGATGGAGCTCTCTTGATTGAACCCTTGGCTTAACCCCCATTTTTCGGGCACAATGCACGCCGCTTTTGCCTGGCGCAGTTGCACCGGGCCATTCATTGGACACCGAGGGCTTTACTGCATGTCGAAAGAAGACAGCTTCGAAATGGAAGGCACTGTCGTCGACACCCTGCCCAACACCATGTTTCGTGTGGAGTTGGAAAATGGGCACGTCGTAACCGCGCATATCTCCGGCAAGATGCGCAAGAACTACATTCGTATTCTTACCGGTGACAAAGTGCGCGTCGAGCTGACGCCCTATGACTTGAGCAAAGGGCGCATCACTTACCGCGCTCGCTAAGCAAGTCAATACAAAACGCCCGGCTCTGCCGGGCGTTTTTGTTTGTCTGCGATTTGAGCCTGCCGTGGGAGCAAGCCTGCTCGCGAAGCAAACGACGCAATTTTTCGGGCAAACCGCAGTGATCCCTTCGCGAGCAGGCTCGCTCCCACAATCAGGGCTCAACATATAAAGTTTGAACTCCTGTAACTGTTTTGTCTTATTAGCTATATACCCAAACCTAACTTCCAAACTTCCTGAACCCTGGCTGTACCAGCCACACTTGCCGGGTTTAAACATTGACTTGCACCCGCGGCCTGAGTAGATTGCACAGGCCGGTCATTCAGGCCGCCTATAAACTTCACAAAAGAAGCCAATGGACACAGTATCTAGTCGCTGTCCGGTCACCGTCACTACGGCGATCCGGGCGCAAAATCCAGACATTGACAGGACTCGCCTGCACGGCGGGGTCAACTGCGCTAGAGCCTGACGCTCCATCGTAACGACCTCACCGGCGACAGTCCGGTCACGAGGTGTGTTATGACCTTTAAAACCCATGTACTACCCGGCGTTCAAGCCTTTGCCTCAAGCATGCGCGTGAAACTTTCACGCGAGCCCACCCTGGCCCGCTCGACCCGCTCACCCTTTTCCACATCCGTTGCCGACGCAAAACCTGCGCACCGCCAGGTGCATTGGCGCGTCAGCCCTGCCACAGGCCAACTGGAGCAGCGCTGGAGCATGGCCGACACCCAGGACCCGCAGAGTCGGTTCTTGCGCTGATTCATAATTAATTAAAACCCTGCCAACCCACTGGAGTTCCTTATGGAAGAAGCCAGTAGTCACCCGCTGCCCGCGTATTAATTACTTCGCAGCAGCGGGACTTTAAAGCGCACTTAACACTTCAATTAAACCGATTGCGAAGTTTGCGACTCGGCATACATTGGCACGCCTGTTAAAAGGCCATTCAATATATGCCCGGTCAAGAGTTGGCGACAGGAGTACTCATCATGAGCGCCGTAAAAAACACTAAAGTTCGGGACAAGAACAGCGCCAGCGACAGCAATAAACTGTCCATGCGTGCCGCTCGGGAAGCACAAAACGGCCTTTCAGCCACCCTGGCCAATGTACGCGCCACTACCGCAGGCCTGACCGAGCAGGAAGCCACTGAACGCCTGCAAAGCGATGGCTACAACGAAGTGGCTCACGACAAGCCGCCTCACGCACTGGTGCAGTTTCTGCTGGCCCTGCATAACCCTTTTATCTATGTGCTGCTGACCCTGGGTGTGATCAGCTTTGTCACTGACTACTGGCTGCCAGAACGCGATGGCGAAGAAGGCGACCTGACCAAAGTCATCATCATTGGCCTGATGGTTGGCCTCAGCAGCCTGCTGCGGTTCTGGCAGGAGCACCGCTCGGCCAAGTCCGCCGAAGCCCTCAAGGCCATGGTCCGCACCACCGCGACCGTGGTGCGGCGCGACAACAGCGGTACCCGCACCTCGGTGCACGAAGTACCGATGCGCGAACTGGTTGCCGGCGATATCGTGCAGCTGTCGGCCGGCGACATGATCCCGGCGGATATTCGCCTGATCGAGTCCCGCGATCTGTTTATCAGCCAGGCCGTGCTCACCGGCGAAGCCTTGCCGGTGGAGAAGTACGACACCCTGGGCGATGTGACACAAAAGTCCGCCTCCAGCACCGCCGCCGACCAGAGCAACCTGCTGGATCTGCCCAATATCTGCTTTATGGGCACCAACGTGGTCAGTGGCACTGCTCGCGCCGTAGTCGTGGCCACTGGACCGCGCACCTACTTTGGCTCGCTGGCCAAGGCCATCGTCGGCTCGCGCACGCAAACCGCGTTCGATCGCGGAGTCAACAGCGTCAGCTGGCTGTTGATCCGCTTTATGCTGGTTATGGTGCCCATTGTGTTTTTCCTCAATGGTTTCTCCAAGGGCGACTGGGGCGATGCCTTCCTGTTTGCCCTGGCAGTGGCCGTGGGCCTGACCCCGGAAATGCTGCCAATGATTGTCAGCGCCAACCTGGCCAAGGGCGCAACCGCCATGGCCAAACGCAAGGTGGTGGTCAAACGCCTCAATGCCATCCAGAACCTGGGCTCGATGGACGTGCTGTGTACGGACAAAACCGGCACCCTGACCCAGGATCACATCATCCTCGAGCATCACATCGACGCCAGTGGCCAGCGCGATGAGTCGGTACTGGCCCTGGCCTGGCTCAACAGCCATCACCAAAGCGGCATCCGCAACCTGATGGATCAGGCCGTGGTGCAGTTTGCCCTGCAGGACCCAAAATTCAACGCGCCGCACAACTACAGCAAGGTCGATGAACTGCCCTTTGACTTCGTACGGCGGCGCCTGTCGATCATCGTCAAGGACAACCGTGGCGACCACCTGCTGGTGTGCAAGGGCGCAGTCGAAGAAATGCTCGGCATCGCCACCCATGTCATGGAAGGCGACACCCGCGTGGTTCTGGACCCCACACGCCGCGAGCAACTGCTGGCCCTGGCCAACGAGTACAACGAGGACGGCTTCCGCGTACTGCTGGTCGCCACTCGCGAAATCCCCAAGGCACAGGCGCACAAGCAGTACAACACCGCAGACGAGCGCGACCTGGTCATCCGCGGCATGCTCACCTTCCTCGATCCACCAAAGGAAACTGCCGGGCCGGCGATTGCAGCCCTGCAAGAAATCGGCGTAGCGATCAAGGTGCTGACCGGCGACAACGCTGTAGTCACCGGCAAAATCTGCCGCCAGGTGGGCCTGGAGCCAGGCACACCGCTGCTTGGGCCACAAATCGAAACAATGGACGACGCCGCACTGCAACTGGAGGTTGAGCAGCGCACGGTGTTTGCCAAACTCACCCCGCTGCAGAAGTCCCGGGTGCTGAAAGCGCTGCAAGCCAATGGCCATACCGTCGGTTTTCTCGGTGACGGTATCAATGACGCGCCAGCCCTGCGCGATGCCGACGTAGGCATTTCGGTAGACAGCGGCACGGATATCGCCAAGGAGTCGGCTGACATCATCCTCCTGGAAAAGAGCCTGATGGTGCTCGAAGAAGGCGTACTCAAGGGGCGCGAGACCTTCGGCAATATCATGAAGTACCTGAACATGACCGCCAGCTCCAACTTCGGCAACGTGTTCTCGGTATTGGTAGCCAGCGCCTTCATCCCTTTTCTGCCAATGCTGTCGATCCACCTGCTACTGCAAAACCTGATGTACGACATCTCCCAGCTGGCCTTGCCGTGGGACAAGATGGACAGGGAATACCTGCAAAAACCGCGCAAGTGGGACGCCAAGAACATCGGCCGCTTCATGATCTGGATCGGGCCAACGTCGTCGATCTTCGACATCACGACCTTCGCCCTGATGTGGTACGTGTTCTCGGCCAACAGCGTGGAAATGCAGACCCTGTTCCAGTCCGGCTGGTTTATTGAGGGACTGCTGTCACAAACCCTGGTGGTGCACATGCTGCGCACGCGCAAGATTCCGTTCTTCCAGAGCACTGCAGCATGGCCGGTGATCATGATGACCCTCATCGTGATCGTGCTGGGTATCTACGTACCGTTCTCGCCCCTGGGCACCATGGTGGGCCTGGAACCACTGCCGTTGTCGTATTTCCCTTGGCTGGTGGCCACCCTGTTCAGCTATTGCTGTGTCGCGCAACTGATGAAAACGATCTACATCCGCCGTTTCAAGCAGTGGTACTGAGTTGAAACAACGCGGGCCGGCGCCACACCGCGCCAGCCCGCGCGCAAAAAATGAATGCGTGTTCTGTGGAGATTCCTCATGTCGGGAACCACTCTGTTACTCAACCTCGCGGGCGCCATCGCACTTTTGCTGTGGGGCACCCATATGATTTCCACGGCCCTGCTGCGCGGGTTTGGCACCCAGCTGCGCAACTGGATGGGGCGCAATCTGAATAACCGCTGGATGGCACTGATGAGCGGCATCGGCATTACCGGCGTACTGCAAAGCAGTACGGCGGTCAGCCTTATGGCCACGTCCTTTACTGCAGCTGGCACCCTGGGCCTGGCGCCCGCCCTGGCCGTGATGCTGGGGGCCAATATCGGCTCGACCCTGGTGGTACAACTGCTGAGTTTTGATACCTCGCTGGCAATGCCGGTGACTTTGCTGACAGGTTATATCGTCTTTCGCCTGCGCGATGATTCGCGGTTTGAAAGCGTCGGCTGCGCACTGATAGGCCTGGGTCTGATGTTGCTGGCCCTAGGCTTGCTCAGCGCCACTCTGGGGCATATGGAAGCCACCTCGGTGTTTCGCGCCATCATGCAAAGCCTGGAAGGCGATGTGATCATCGCGGTGGTCGCTGCCGTGCTGCTGACCTGGATCTGCCACTCCAGCGTCGCGGTGGTGCTGTTGATCGCCTCGCTGGCAGGTGCTGGCCTGATGACGCCCGCCACCGCCATCGCCTTGATGCTCGGCGCCAATATCGGCGGCGCCTTGCCCTCCGTGATGAGCGCCAGTTCGCCAGTGGCGCGACGCCTGCCTATGGGCAACTTGCTGGCGCGCCTGCTGGGCTCCCTGGCGCTGCTGCCCTGCCTGCCGCTGATAGCCAACTTGCTGGCTCGCAGCGATATCGGCCTGGCACATTGGGTGGTTTACCTGCATACCGCGTTCAATCTGCTGCTGGCCGTGGTGTTCATCGGCCTGACCGAACCTTGCGCACGCCTGCTGACTTACCTGTTTCCCCAGCAGGAGCCACCAGCAGACCCCGGCATGCCGCAATACCTGGACGAGGCCGGGCTTGAAGTGGCCAATATCGGTCTGTCCAATGCCGTACGCGAAGCCCTGCGCCTGGCGGACATGACCTCACTGATGCTCAACCAGGTGTTGCAGCTGTTCGAGAAACCCGATCCGGACACAGCGGACAAGGTGCGCCAACTGGATCACTCCATCGACCTGCTAAGTGCCGCGATCCGCGCCTATCTTGCAGACATTGGCCAGGATGGCCTGAGCGATGACGATGCCGATCGCGCCCAGGAAGTGCTGATGTTCGTGATCAACCTTGAGCACGCCGGCGACATCCTCGGCAACCTCGCGCAACTGGCTGTTCGCCGCACACGCCGTGGCGAACGCTTTTCCTCATTCGAACTGATCCAGATCCAGGCCATGCACCTGGCCCTGCTGGACAGCCTGAACCTGGCCGTTACCGCGTTTTTGCGTGAGGACGTGAGCGCTGCCAAGGCACTGATCGGCCACAAGGAGACCGTGCGCAAGCTGGAAGCCAGCGCCAGCCGCGAGCACTTTCGCAAGCTGCAGAACGACAAGACGGCCTGGGCCGAATCCGGGGATATCTTCCAGCGGGTGCTGCGCGACTACCGACGCGTCCATCATCATATTGCCGCACTCGGCTATACGGTACTGGAGCGCAATACCGCGTCGGCCCAGGCCGCTTGATCGCAGACAGCAAAAAGGCGCCCAAGCACCAATGCAAACCAGTCATGGGCATTGTGGGAGCGGGCTTGCCCGCGATACAGACGACGCGGTTCAACTATCAAACCGCGCTGTTCCAATCGCGAGCAAGCCCGCTCCCACAGGGATTTTGCATCCCGCCCAACTGATCGTCACTGGCCCGAAGGCGCCTTTTATGACTACGGTGTTACATCAAGCCATTTCGACTGCGGTTTCAAACTCGAAGGTCAACTCGCCGTTTTCCAGGTCGATGTGTACCACACCGCCATGATCGGCCAGTTCACCAAAGAGAATCTCCTCAGCCAACGGACGCTTGATCTTGTCCTGGATCAAACGGGCCATCGGCCGTGCCCCCATCAGCGCGTCATAACCACCCGCTGCAAGCCAGCCACGCGCCGCATCCGACACCTCGAGCTGCACGTGCTTGTCTTCCAGCTGCGCCTGCAGTTCGGTAAGGAACTTGTCCACCACATGCTTGATAACCTCATGGCTGAGGCGACCAAACTGGATAATGGTGTCCAGACGGTTACGGAACTCGGGGGTGAAGCTCTTCTTGATCGCTTCCATGGCATCGGAAGCATGATCCTGATGGGCAAAGCCCATCGAAGCCCGAGAGGCGGTTTCGGCACCGGCGTTGGTGGTCATGATGACGATCACGTTGCGGAAGTCCGCCTTGCGCCCGTTGTTGTCGGTCAGCGTGCCGTGGTCCATGACCTGCAGCAGCAGGTTGAAGACTTCAGGGTGCGCCTTCTCGATTTCATCGAGCAGCAGTACGCAGTGAGGTTGCTTGGTGATGGCCTCGGTCAGCAAACCGCCCTGATCGAAACCGACATAGCCCGGAGGCGCACCGATCAGACGCGATACGGTGTGGCGCTCCATGTACTCGGACATGTCGAAGCGAATCAGCTCGATACCCAAAGCTTTGGCCAACTGGCGTGCTGCCTCGGTTTTACCGACACCGGTGGGCCCTGCGAACAGGAACGAACCGACCGGTTTGTCCGGCGACTTGAGCCCCGCACGGGACAACTTGATTGCCGTGGACAACGAATCGATTGCCGCATCCTGGCCGAACACGGTCAGGCGCAGGTCGCGCTCGAGGTTGCGCAACAGCTCCTTGTCCGAGACCGAGACGTGTTTAGGCGGAATACGGGCGATTTTCGCCACGATATCTTCAACCTGCGCGACTTCAATGCGTTTAACCCGGCTTTCAACCGGTTGCAGACGCTGGAAGGCACCCGCCTCGTCGATCACATCAATGGCCTTGTCGGGCATGTGCCGGTCATTGATATAGCGCGAGGCCAGCTCCGCCGCTGCGCGCAGGGCTTCATCGCTGTACTCGATGCCATGGTGCTGCTCGAAACGACCTTTAAGCCCGCGCAGAATGCTGATGGTATCTTCAACCGAAGGTTCGGATACGTCGACTTTCTGGAAACGGCGCGCCAGGGCGCGGTCTTTTTCGAAGATCCCGCGAAATTCCTGGAACGTGGTGGAACCGATGCAGCGAATGTCACCCGAAGACAGCAGCGGCTTGAGCAGGTTGGACGCATCCATCACCCCGCCCGAAGCCGCACCGGCACCGATGATCGTATGGATTTCGTCGATAAAGAGGATCGCTTGCGGGCGTTTCTTCAGCTCGCCCAGCAGCGCCTTGAAGCGCTTCTCGAAATCGCCACGGTACTTGGTACCTGCCAGCAAGGCGCCAAGATCCAGGGAGTAGACGATGCTGTTAGCCAGCAGGTCAGGCACCTGGTTATCGACGATGCGCTTGGCCAGACCCTCGGCAATCGCGGTTTTACCCACGCCTGCCTCACCCACCAGTAACGGGTTGTTTTTACGCCGACGCGCCAGGATCTGGGCGACACGCTCAACTTCCATTTCCCGACCTACCAGCGGATCGATCCGGCCCTGGCGGGCCAGTTCATTCAGGTTACTGGCATAAGCGTCCAGAGGATTGCTGGAAGACGACGATTCGCCGCCCTCTTCATCCTGCATCTCATGATCGCTGTCGCTGTGCTCGCCATGCCCGGGCACCTTGGAGATGCCGTGGGCAATAAAGTTGACCACATCGATGCGCGCCACGCTCTGTTGCTTGAGCAGGAATACGGCCTGGCTTTCCTGTTCGCTGAAGATGGCTACCAGCACATTGGCGCCGGTGACTTCACGCTTGCCGGAGCTCTGCACGTGGAACACGGCACGCTGCAAGACCCGCTGAAAACCCAGGGTTGGCTGCGTTTCGCGGTCTTCGTCATGGACGGGGATCAGGGGGGTTGTGGAATCAATAAACTCTTGCAGGTCATGCTTGAGTTTTTCGAGGTTTGCGCCACAGGCGCGTAGAACGGTTGCGGCCGCCTCATTATCCAGAAGCGCTAAAAGGAGGTGCTCAACCGTCATGAATTCATGACGTTTGGAGCGGGCTTCCTTGAAGGCAAGATTGAGGGTGACTTCGAGCTCGCGATTTAACATGGCTTCACCTCATACCCAAGTGGTCGGCGTTAACCGTCCTTCTCGATTTCACAGAGTAGCGGATGCTGGCTTTCACGTGCGTACTGATTTACCTGCGCTGCCTTGGTCTCGGCAATGTCGCGGGTATAGATGCCGCACACAGCCCGTCCTTCTGTATGGACGGCCAGCATGACCTTGGTCGCCAATTCGCGATTCAAGTTAAAAAACACCTCAAGGATCTCTACAACGAAATCCATTGGCGTGTAGTCATCATTAAACAAAACCACCTTGTACATCGGCGGCGCCTGAAGCGCAGGCTTAGCCTCTTGCACAGCCAAGCCAGCGGAGTCTTCGTCATCAAAATCGGGGTGATCCTGATTAAATGTTAGTCGAGTCTGGCTGATTGCATGCATGGAAAGAAAGGTTCGTCGTTGGTTGTGCAACTACAGTGATGGAGGCAAAGGTGTCAAATTTCAACACCGCCGCCGCGTGACCTTGACTATCGGTAAAACGGTGTTACAACCATATAGTACCCACAGTGGGGAAAAATGGTCCGCGCAGTCAACCACTTTTACTGGTTTCTGTGCGAGTTGACTGGATGATACTCCAGTGATGGAGTTGTTTGCAGCAGAGGGATATGAGTATGCAAGGCAAGGTCAAGTGGTTCAACAACGCCAAAGGCTTCGGCTTCATTAATACGCAGGCCAAGGAAGGCATCGATGAACACGGAAACCCGATCGACTTTTTTGCGCATTTTTCGGCAATCCAGATGGACGGTTACAAGACGCTCAAGGCAGGCCAACCCGTGAGCTTCGAAATAATCCAGGGCCCCAAGGGCCTGCATGCTGTTGCAATCACCAACGCTCAAGTTCCAGCCAGCGCTTCAGCGACCGCGCAAGAGGTGACCAGCCTCCCGGTCTGACCCGCTGCCCAAGAAACCGGCCGATTCGATCATGCGAATCGGCCGGTTTTTTTATGCCCGCGCCATCACGAGGAAAAATTGAGGTTGCCGAAAAACCCCGTAATCACGGGGCAAACCGCGAAAAATCAGGGCATTTTGCCGCAGGGACTTAGACCAATGGATGATTCGTGTTAGGCCGCCCCCCTCGCAGCAACCTTGGTGACCTATGTATACTGCGCCGGTGACCATGGAGTCACCTGCAAACACATGCTGGAATGAGTCTTTCAGGCCTAGAAAGGCTGGGCCGTTACCCCGGCCCGACCGCTTGACGCTCTACTGATGCATTCACATCACCGCGAAGAACCTCGACTTTCGGCTCATTGTTCACTGTGAACGAAAGCGCCTACCCTGCGCATCTCGAGTATCTGAGCACGCTCAGCAAAGAAGAGAGTTAATCCGAAATGCCCAACCGTTCGAAGATCATCTATACCTTCACCGACGAAGCTCCGGCGCTCGCCACCTATTCACTGCTGCCTATCATCGAGGCGTTTACCGCCAGCGCCGATATCGCCGTTGAAACGCGCGACATCTCTCTGGCTGGCCGCATCCTCTCAAGCTTCCCCGAGCAATTGGGTGACAAGGCTGTAGCAGACCACCTCGCCGAACTGGGCGCCCTGGCCGTTACCCCTGAAGCCAACATCATCAAGCTGCCCAATATCAGCGCCTCGGTCCCGCAGTTGCAGGCCGCGATCAAAGAACTGCAAGCGCAGGGCTTCAACATCCCGGACTACCCGGAAACCGTCACCACTGACGCTGAAAAAGAAATCAAGGCGCGTTACAGCAAAGTGATGGGCAGTGCCGTAAACCCGGTACTGCGCGAAGGCAACTCCGACCGCCGCGCACCGCTGTCGGTCAAGAACTACGCGCGCAAGCACCCGCACAAAATGGGCGCCTGGGCTGCAGACTCCAAGTCCCACGTTGCTCACATGAGCGAAGGCGACTTCTACGGCAGCGAAAAAGCCGCCCTGATCGAAGCACCGGGCAGCGTTAAAATCGAACTGATCGCTCAAGACGGCACCACCACCGTCCTGAAAGAAAAAACCGCCGTCCAGGCTGGTGAGATCATCGATTGCTCGGTCATGAGCAAAAAAGCCCTGCGCGAGTTCGTAGCGGCCGAAATCGAAGACGCCAAAAAGCAGGGCGTACTGTTCTCGGTTCACCTGAAAGCCACCATGATGAAGGTTTCCGACCCGATCATGTTTGGTCAGATCGTGGCCGAGTTCTACAAGGATGCGCTGGAAAAACACGCTGACGTCCTCAAAGAAATCGGTTTCAACCTGAACAACGGCATCGGCGACCTGTACGCCCGCATCAAGGCGCTGCCAGCCGAGAAGCAGGCTGAAATCGAAGCCGACATCGAAGCCGTGTACGCCAACCGCCCTGCGCTGGCCATGGTCAACTCCGACAAAGGCATCACCAACCTGCACGTGCCGAGCGACGTAATCGTCGACGCCTCGATGCCGGCCATGATTCGTGATTCCGGCAAGATGTGGAACACCGAAGGCCAGCTGCAAGACACCAAGGCCGTGATCCCGGATCGCTGCTACGCCACCATCTACCAGGCCACCATCGAAGACTGCAAGAAACACGGCGCCTTCGATCCGACCACCATGGGCAGCGTGCCAAACGTTGGCCTGATGGCGCAAAAAGCCGAAGAGTACGGTTCCCACGACAAGACTTTCCAGATCAAGACCTCGGGCGTTGTGCGGGTAACTGACAGCAACGGCAACGTGCTGATGGAACAGAACGTCGAGGAAGGCGATATCTGGCGCATGTGCCAGGCCAAAGACGCGCCGATCCGCGACTGGGTCAAGCTGGCCGTCAACCGTGCCCGCGCCAGCAACACTCCAGCCGTGTTCTGGCTCGATCCAAAGCGTAGCCACGACGCCGAAATGATCAAAAAGGTTGAAACCTACCTGAAAGATCACGACACCAGCGGCCTGGACATTCGCATCATGGCGCCGGTAGAGGCCATGAAGTTCACTCTGGAGCGCACCCGCGCTGGCCTGGATACCATCTCGGTAACCGGCAACGTGCTGCGTGACTACCTGACCGACCTGTTCCCGATCATGGAACTGGGCACCAGCGCCAAAATGCTGTCGATCGTACCGCTGATGAATGGCGGCGGCCTGTTCGAAACCGGCGCCGGCGGCTCGGCCCCGAAACACGTTCAACAGTTGCTGGAAGAAAACTTCCTGCGCTGGGACTCGCTGGGTGAGTTCCTGGCACTGGCGGCTTCCCTGGAGCACCTGGGCACAACCTACAACAACCCGAAAGCGTTGGTGTTGGCCAAGACCCTGGACCAGGCTACCGGTCAGTTCCTCGACAACAACAAATCGCCATCGCGCAAAGTCGGCAACATCGACAACCGCGGTAGCCACTTCTACCTGGCGCTGTACTGGGCACAAGCCCTGGCTGCCCAGACTGAAGACAAAGAGCTGCAAGCCCAATTTGCTCCAGTAGCAAAAGCCATGGCCGAGAACGAGGCAAAAATCGTTGCCGAACTCAACGCCGTGCAGGGCAAGCCGGTCGATATCGGTGGTTACTACCACGCCGATGCCGACAAGGTAAGCAAAGTAATGCGCCCTAGCGCCACACTGAACGCGATCATCGCTTCGGTGTAAGGGCAACAGGCAACACCACAGACCCCGGCCCACGACGCCGGGGTTTGTGTTTTTACGGCCTACACAAACCCGGTGGGAGCGGGCTTGCCCGCGATAGCATCACCGCGTAAAAAGCACAGACCGAAGCGCCTGCATCGCGAGCAAGCCCGCTCCCACAGGGGATATGCATCCACCTATAAACCGAGACCCACCCCATGGAATGGAAACCCCACATCACCGTCGCCACTGTCGTCGAAGACAATGGCCGCTTCCTGATGGTCGAAGAACTCAAGCGCGACCGCGCCGTGCTCAATCAACCGGCCGGTCATCTGGACCCCGACGAAAGCCTGATCGAGGCCGCCATCCGCGAAACCCTCGAAGAAACCGGCTATGACGTCGAACTGACCGGTGTGATCGGCATTTACCTCTACACCGCTCCCAGCAACGGCGTGACCTACCAGCGCATCTGCTTTGCCGGCAAGGCGCTCAAGCACCACCCCGACTACCAGCTGGACACCGGCATCATTGGCCCGCTGTGGCTGACTCGCGACGAATTGCTTGCACAGCGCGAACGCTGGCGCAGCGAGCTGACCCTGCAGTGCATCGATGATTATCTGGGCGGCAAACTGTTCGACCTGACGTTAATCCGCCCTTCGGTTTAGCCTTGAGCGCTCGGGCCTGCTAGAATCGCGTCCTTTTTCAAGACACTCATTGAATCCTTATGCGTGATCCAGCCCTAGTCGCCCCCGAAAAACAGCGCGTCATCGTCGGCATGTCCGGCGGTGTCGACTCTTCCGTTTCCGCCGTTCTGCTTATGGAGCAGGGCTACCAGGTGGAAGGCCTGTTCATGAAGAACTGGGAGGAAGACGACGGAACGGATTACTGCACCGCCATGGATGATCTGGCAGACGCCCAGGCCGTGTGCGACAAAATCGGCATCAAGCTGCACACCGCCAACTTTGCCGCCGAGTACTGGGACAACGTGTTCGAGCACTTCCTGGCCGAATACAAGGCCGGTCGCACGCCGAACCCGGACATCCTGTGCAACCGCGAAATCAAGTTCAAGGCTTTCCTGGACTACGCCCTGATGCTGGGCGCCGACCTGATTGCTACCGGCCACTATGTGCGCCGTCGCGACATTGACGGCCGTACCGAGCTGCTCAAGGGCCTGGACCCGAACAAAGACCAGAGCTACTTCCTGCACGCCGTCGGCGGCGAACAGATCGCCCGCACCCTGTTCCCGGTAGGCGAGCTGGAAAAACCGGAAGTGCGCCGCATTGCGGAAAAACACGATCTGGCCACCGCGAAGAAAAAAGACTCCACCGGGATCTGCTTTATCGGCGAACGCCGCTTCAGCGACTTCCTCAAGCAATACCTGCCGGCACAGCCGGGCGAGATCAAGACCACAGAAGGTGAAGTGATCGGCCGCCATCACGGCCTGATGTACCACACCATCGGACAGCGCCAGGGCCTGGGCATTGGCGGCCTCAAGGACGCCAGCGACGAGCCGTGGTACGTGCTGGTCAAGGATCTGGAGCACAACGAGCTGATCGTCGGCCAGGGCAATGACCACCCGTGGCTGTTCTCCGGCGCCCTGCTCGCCTCCGAGATCTACTGGGTCAATCCGATCGACCTGAGCACCCCGCTGCGCCTGACGGCCAAGGTTCGCTATCGTCAGAGCGATCAGCCCTGCACCCTGGAAAAAACCGCCAACGGCTACCGCGCCACCTTCGACGACCCGCAACGCGCGGTCACCCCCGGCCAGTCCGTGGTGTTCTACGACGGCGAAGTCTGCCTGGGCGGCGGCGTGATCGAAGTGGCCGAGCCCTGGTCGAGCAAGGGCAAACGCCCATGAACGCCACTCAGGAGCAACTGGTAGCCCTCGGCGGCGTATTTCTGGCCGCGGTGCTGGTGGATAAAATTGCCAAGACCGGCCAGGTCAGCGAAGCCGACCTGAGCTGCATGCTCGGCAGCCTGCTGGTGCGTGACCCCAAGGACACCCTGGAAGTCTTTGGCGGCGACGACATCAACCTGCGCGAAGGCTATCGTGCCCTGATCGGTGCTCTTGAGCGCGATCCCAACACCCTGCAGCGCGAGCCCCTGCGTTACGCACTGTCGATGCTCGGCCTTGAGCGCCAACTGGCCAAGCGGGACGACATGCTGGAGCTGATCGGCAAGCGCCTGCCGCAGATCCAGTCCCAGGTCGAGCATTTCGGCCCGGCCCATGAAAACGTGGTGGCCGCCTGTGGCGCGTTGTACCAGGACACCCTGAGCACCCTGCGCCAGCGTATCCAGGTGCACGGCGACATGCGCAACCTGCAACAACCGAACAACGCGGCAAAAATTCGCGCCCTGCTGCTGGCCGGTATCCGCTGCGCAAGGCTGTGGCGCCAATTGGGCGGCCACCGCTGGCAGCTGGTCATCAGCCGACGCAAGCTGCTCAAAGAGCTTTACCCGATGCTGCGCGGCAACTGAAACACGCCGGCAGGCACAGAATTTAAAATCGATACGCGTATGACGCCGGTCACTTGGCAACGGACCGGCCGTTTTTTCATGTATGATACGCGCCCCATTTCGTTGCCCGACTGTCCGAGAACACCCCATGAAGCTCTCTTCGCTCACTGCGGTTTCCCCTGTTGACGGCCGCTACGCCGGCAAAACCCAGGCCCTGCGCCCAATTTTCAGCGAATACGGCTTGATCCGTGCTCGCGTTCTGGTTGAAGTTCGCTGGCTCCAGCGCCTGGCCGCCCACGCTGCCATCCCTGAAGTCCCGGCCTTCTCTGCCGAAGCCAACGCCGTTCTGAATGAACTGGCCGAGAACTTCTCTCTTGAGCACGCCGAACGCGTCAAAGAGATCGAGCGCACCACCAACCACGACGTGAAGGCCATTGAGTACCTGCTCAAAGAACAGGCCGCCAAGCTGCCTGAACTGGCCAACGTCAGTGAGTTCATCCACTTTGCCTGCACCAGCGAGGACATCAACAACCTGTCCCACGCCCTGATGCTGCGTGAAGGTCGTGATGACGTGATGCTGCCGCTGATGCGTCAAACCGCAGAAGCCATCCGCGAACTGGCGATCAAGTTCGCCGACGTACCCATGCTGTCCCGCACCCACGGCCAACCGGCTTCGCCGACCACCCTGGGCAAAGAGCTGGCCAACGTGGTCTACCGTCTGGAGCGTCAAATCGCTCAAGTCGCTGCTGTACCGTTGCTGGGCAAGATCAACGGCGCCGTGGGCAACTACAACGCCCACCTGTCCGCCTACCCGCAGATCGACTGGGAAGAAAACGCCCGCGCCTTTATCGAAGACGAGCTGGGCCTGGGTTTCAACCCGTACACCACCCAGATCGAGCCGCACGACTACATTGCCGAGCTGTTCGACGCCATCGCCCGCTTCAACACCATCCTGATCGACTTCGATCGCGATATCTGGGGCTACATCTCCCTGGGCTACTTCAAGCAGCGCACCATTGCCGGCGAAATCGGTTCTTCGACCATGCCGCACAAGGTCAACCCGATCGACTTCGAAAACTCCGAAGGCAACCTGGGTATCGCCAACGCCCTGTTCCAGCACCTGGCCAGCAAATTGCCAATCTCCCGCTGGCAGCGCGACCTGACCGACTCCACCGTACTGCGCAACCTCGGCGTGGGCTTTGCTCACAGCGTGATCGCGTACGAAGCCAGCCTCAAGGGCATCAGCAAGCTTGAACTGAATGCACAGAAAATCGCTGCTGACCTGGACGCCTGCTGGGAAGTCCTGGCCGAGCCGATCCAGACCGTGATGCGTCGTTACAACATCGAAAACCCGTACGAAAAGCTCAAAGAGCTGACCCGCGGCAAGGGCATCAGCCCTGAAGCACTGCAAACTTTCATCGACGGCCTTGAAATGCCGGAAGCGGCCAAAGCCGAGCTGAAGCTGCTGACTCCGGCCAACTACATTGGCAACGCCGTCGAGCAAGCCAAGCGCATCTGATCGCTGCAACGACCTATTAACGCCCGGCCGTGCCGGGCGTTTTTATTCCCGATTACAAAGTGCAATTTTTCAATAGGTTACACATGAATCCTGACATTCCTCTTCAACTTCTGGGCGGCATCACTGCGCGCGAGTTCATGCGCGACTACTGGCAGAAAAAACCGCTGCTGGTGCGCCAGGCAATTCCTGACTTCGAAAGCCCGATCGACGCCGACGAACTGGCCGGTCTGGCCCTTGAAGAAGAAGTCGAATCGCGCCTGATCATCGAACACGGCGAGCGCCCATGGGAACTGCGCCGCGGTCCGTTCGCCGAAGACGAATTCGGCAAACTGCCAGAGCGCGAGTGGACTCTGCTGGTGCAGGCCGTTGATCAGTTCGTGCCTGAAGTCAATGAACTGCTGGAAAACTTCCGCTTCCTGCCGAGCTGGCGTATCGACGACGTGATGATCAGCTACGCCGCCCCAGGTGGCAGTGTTGGTCCGCACTTCGACAACTACGACGTGTTCCTGCTGCAGGGTCATGGCAAGCGTCACTGGCAGATCGGCCAGATGTGCGACTCCGACAGCAAGCTGCTGGAGCACGCGGACCTGCGTATCCTCGCTGATTTCCAGGCCACCGACGAGTGGACCCTTGAGCCCGGCGACATGCTCTACCTGCCACCGCGCCTGGCCCACTGTGGCGTAGCCGTAGACGACTGCCTGACCTACTCGGTGGGCTTCCGTGCACCGAGCGCCGCTGAAGTACTGACCCACTTCACCGACTTCCTCAGCCAGTACCTGCCGGACGAAGATCGCTACACCGACGCTGACGCGCAACCGGTCAGCGACCCGCACCAGATCCAGCACGACGCCCTTGATCGCCTCAAGAGCCTGCTGACCGAGCACATGAGCGACGAGCGCATGCTGCTGACCTGGTTCGGCCAGTTCATGACCGAGCCACGTTATCCGGAACTCGTGGTCGGCCCTGAACTCGAAGAAGAAGACCTGTTGGGTAGCCTGGAACAGGGCGCGATCCTGATCCGCAACCCGAGCGCACGCCTGGCATGGTCCGAGGTCGATGACGATCTGTTGTTATTCGCCAGCGGCCAAAGCCGCCTGCTGCCGGGCAAGCTGCGCGAACTGCTGAAAATGATCTGTGCCGCCGACGCGCTGCACAGTGACAACCTCGGCACATGGCTGGCCGATGAAGATGGACGCAACCTGCTCTGCGAGCTGGTTAAACAAGGAAGCCTGGGGTTCGCTGATGAATAGCATTCACGTACGTGTCGCCGACTGGCAAAAGGACAACGCCGAACTTCGACGCATTCGTGAGGCGGTATTTATTGCCGAACAATCTGTACCTCCAGAACTGGAGTGGGATGCAGACGATGCCGATGCCGTGCATTTTCTGGCCTATGAAGGCGACTTCCCGATTGGTACCGCCCGGCTCCTGCCGGACGGCCATATCGGCCGCGTATCGGTTCTCAAGGACTGGCGCGGCCTGAAGGTTGGCGACGCACTGATGCAGGCCACGATTCTTGAAGCCGAAAAACGTGGCCTCAAGCAACAAATGCTCAGTGCCCAAGTGCATGCCACACCCTTCTACGAGCGCCTTGGCTTCAAGATCGTCAGCGATGAATTCCTCGAAGCAGGGATTCCCCACGTTGATATGGTGCGGGTGAGCTAACTGCCACGCCCATCTCTGTGGGAGCGAGCCTGCTCGCGAAGGCTGCTAGCGCGGCACTCTTGAGAACTTCGCGAGCAGGCTTGCTCCCACAGCAGTTTTGCAAAACGCCCTGCCATCCCCGGATCGCAGGGCGTTTTGCTATCTGGCACACTCAGACCCAGCCCTTTCAAGCATTGCGGAGATAATGGACATGTCCCTACGCCCCTTCATCGCTGGCCTGCTGCTGATCGCTAGCTTCAGCGCGATCGCCGACACCCGCGTCATCACCCTGCAAAACCGCACCAGTGCAGAATTGCTGCCCATCGCGCAGAACTTTATCGGCAAAAACGGCAAAGTCAGCGCCTATGGCAACCAACTGATCGTCGAGGCAGGCGCCTCGAAAATCCAGAACCTCGAAGACCTGCTGGCGCAACTCGACACACCCGCCCGGCGCCTGCTGATCACGGTCGATACCAGTGACAACAACCTGGCCACTAATGATCCGGACACCCGGGTGATCAGCACCGCCAGCCGCGACGGCGGCACCCAGCAAATCCAGACCAGCGAAGGCACCCCGGCATTTATCCAGACCGGCCAGAGCGTACCGCTGACCAGCACCCAGACCGACGCCTACGGCCGCTTGCTCACCCAGACCGACTACCGCAACGTCACCCGGGGTTTTTACGTCACCGCCAGCGTCACAGGTGAAACGGTACACCTGGCGATCAGTACGACTCGCGATCGCATGAGCCAGGAGCAACCCGATGTAGTGAACACGCAAAGTACCGACACACAAGTCAGCGGCCCTCTGGGGCAATGGATAACCGTGGCGGGCAACAACGCTCTTAACCAGACTGACAATCCGCCGCAAACCCGCAGCTACTCTACGCAAAGCCGGGATGACATGACCGTTCGGGTCAAAGTCGATGTACTCGACCAAAAGGGCCAAAACTGACCGACGAGTCGTTTTTCGCAAATTATGTAGTGTTATAAAAAAAGCACTACAAAACATTTGACGCCTCAAAAATGCAAAGGCATGATGGCCCCGCTCCCGCTGATCAGAGGCCCCGCAAAGGCCCTGGGGCCTGTACTGCCCGTAGCGAGCCGCCATTCACGCACTTATACAAACAACAGTGTTGTGTGCCTGGTGGAGCAACCATTTTTCAACCCAGACCTATGCGACGAGGTTTATCACCATGGCACTGACACGCGAACAGCAAATTGCAGCCCTTGAGAAAGACTGGGCCGAAAACCCACGCTGGAAAGGCGTGACTCGCGATTACTCCGCTGCTGACGTGGTCCGCCTGCGCGGCTCGGTTCAACCCGAGCACACCTTTGCAAAAATGGGTGCCGACAAGCTGTGGAAACTGGTGACACAGGGCGCACACCCGTCCTTCCGTCCTGAGAAAGATTTCGTCAACTGCATGGGCGCCCTGACCGGGGGGCAAGCGGTACAACAGGTTAAAGCCGGTATCCAGGCTATCTACCTGTCGGGTTGGCAAGTGGCGGCAGACAACAACTCTGCCGAATCCATGTACCCGGATCAGTCGCTGTACCCGGTGGACTCCGTTCCAACCGTGGTCAAGCGCATCAACAACTCATTCCGTCGTGCCGACCAGATTCAGTGGAAAGCCGGTAAAAACCCGGGCGACCAGGGTTATATCGACTACTTCGCACCGATCGTGGCTGACGCTGAAGCCGGTTTCGGCGGCGTACTCAACGCTTACGAGCTGATGAAAAGCATGATCGAAGCGGGCGCTGCAGGCGTTCACTTCGAAGACCAGCTGGCCTCGGTGAAAAAATGCGGTCACATGGGCGGCAAGGTACTGGTTCCGACCCAGGAAGCTGTGCAAAAACTGACAGCAGCACGTCTGGCAGCTGACGTTGCCGGTACGCCGACCATCATTCTGGCTCGTACCGACGCCAACGCGGCTGACCTGCTGACTTCCGATTGCGACCCGTACGACCAGCCATTCGTGACTGGCGAGCGCACCAAGGAAGGCTTCTATAAAGTACGTGCCGGCCTTGATCAAGCCATTGCCCGTGGCCTGGCTTACGCGCCGTATGCCGACCTGATCTGGTGCGAAACCGCCAAGCCGGATCTGGAAGAAGCGCGTCGCTTTGCCGAAGCAATCAAAAAGGAATACCCGGACCAGTTGCTGTCGTACAACTGCTCGCCTTCCTTCAACTGGAAGAAAAACCTGGACGACGCGACCATCGCCAAATTCCAGCGCGAGCTGTCGGCAATGGGCTACAAACACCAGTTCATCACCCTGGCGGGTATCCACAACATGTGGCACAGCATGTTCAACCTGGCGCACGACTACGCCCGCAACGACATGACCGCCTACGTGAAACTGCAAGAGCAGGAATTTGCTGACGCAGCCAAAGGCTACACCTTTGTGGCGCACCAGCAGGAAGTGGGCACTGGCTACTTCGACGACATGACCACCGTGATCCAGGGTGGTTCGTCTTCGGTTACCGCCCTGACCGGCTCTACAGAAGAAGAACAGTTCCACTGATAATGGAACCACGGCCATTGCCCAGCCTGTAAAGAACAAACGCAATGCCATGCCCATGACGCCCCGACTGGTTCGGGGCGTTTTTTTGCCCGGCGACTTGTACACCCCTCCCCTGTGGGAGCGGGCTTGCTCGCGATGGCATCACCGCGCCTGCCTGGAGGACCGAGTTATCAGCATCGCGAGCAAGCCCGCTCCCACAGAAAGACATCCCGCTGCCCTGCCCATCCGACAAAACACTGACCCAGATCCATGCTTCGATCGCCAGACCGGGTTAAAAAGCCAAGTTCCAAACTTGCTAACAGCGCTTATATAAGCCAAGTTCTACAGGCCTGCGACATAGCGACACAACAAATAACCACTCAAACGATATTAATTATCATTACGAGTTGCTTTTGTTGAATACATGAACACTGAAAAACAAACACTGAAAAACGCTGTAACGCCCACAGTTCAAGGCCTGCATAGACATTGATGGAGGTTCTACAACTAAAGGACTGAATTAATTCATCTTAGAAAATTTACTTGCTGGGTGTTTAGCCATAAAATCCCGGCAATCAATAGCACTGCGACATAACGTCACTGCTTTATCACCTTTTCTAGCTCAGAGACCTTTGCTCTCTGTTAAGGATTTCCAGCATGCCCGAAGCGACAGGACTCATAGCCCACAACTGGGGCTTTGCCATTTTCCTTCTCGGCGTTGTCGGCCTCTGTGCCTTCATGCTTGGCGTCTCCAGCCTCCTTGGGTCAAAAGCCTGGGGTCGCAGCAAAAATGAACCGTTCGAGTCCGGCATGCTACCTACCGGTGGCGCCCGCTTGCGGCTCTCAGCCAAATTCTATCTGGTCGCGATGCTGTTCGTGATCTTCGATATCGAAGCCCTCTTTCTCTTTGCCTGGTCTGTGTCTGTTCGCGAAAGCGGCTGGACCGGATTCGTCGAAGCTCTCGTTTTCATAGCAATTCTGTTGGCAGGCCTTGTCTACCTATTTCGGGTGGGTGCTCTTGATTGGGCACCGGAAGCTCGTCGTAAGCGGCAGGCCAAGCTGAAACAATGAGGCTTTGGCGATGCAATACGAACTCACCAGGATCGACCCGGATGCTCCTAACGAGCAATATCCGATCGGCACACGGGAAACCGTTGCCGATCCGTTAGAAGATCAAGTCCACAAAAACATTTTCATGGGCAAGCTCGAAGACGTGCTGAACGGCACGGTCAACTGGGGACGTAAAAATTCCCTGTGGCCGTACAACTTCGGCCTGTCGTGCTGCTATGTGGAAATGACCACCGCCTTCACGGCGCCCCACGACATCGCGCGCTTTGGCGCCGAGGTTATCCGGGCTTCGCCGCGTCAGGCGGATTTCATGGTTATTGCCGGGACCTGCTTTATCAAGATGGCGCCGATCATCCAGCGTCTCTACGAGCAAATGCTTGAACCTAAATGGGTCATTTCCATGGGTTCGTGCGCCAACTCCGGTGGCATGTACGACATCTACTCCGTGGTTCAAGGGGTCGACAAGTTCTTGCCTGTGGACGTTTACGTACCCGGCTGCCCGCCCCGCCCTGAGGCTTTTCTGCAAGGCTTGATGCTCTTGCAAGAGTCGATTGGCCAGGAGCGTCGCCCACTTTCCTGGGTCGTTGGCGAACAAGGCGTGTACCGCGCCGAGATGCCATCGCAAAAGGAACAGCGCCGCGAACAGCGTATTCAGGTAACCAACCTGCGCAGCCCCGACGAAGTCTGATCCAGCGCCGTTTCTACTCAATAGAACGAATCACTGGCTTCATTCTTTACGTTGACCGAAAGCGATAAAAAACCATGACTGCAGGCTCCGCTCTGTACATCCCGCCTTACAAGGCTGACGACCAAGATGTGGTTGTCGAACTCAATACCCGTTTTGGCCCTGAGGCGTTCACCGCCCAGGCCACGCGCACCGGCATGCCGGTGCTTTGGGTTAGCCGCGCAAAACTGGTCGAAGTACTGACCTTCCTGCGCAACCTGCCAAAACCCTACGTCATGCTCTATGACCTGCACGGTGTGGACGAACGTCTGCGTACCAAGCGTCAGGGCCTGCCATCGGGTGCAGACTTCACCGTCTTCTACCACCTGATGTCGCTGGAACGTAACAGCGACGTCATGATCAAGGTGGCCCTGTCTGAAAAAGACCTGAGTGTCCCTACCGTGACCGGTATCTGGCCGAACGCCAACTGGTACGAGCGTGAAGTCTGGGACATGTTCGGCATCGATTTCAAAGGCCACCCGCACCTGTCGCGCATCATGATGCCGCCGACCTGGGAAGGTCACCCGCTGCGCAAGGACTTCCCGGCCCGTGCTACCGAGTTCGATCCGTACAGCCTGACCCTGGCCAAGGTGCAGCTGGAAGAGGAAGCCGCGCGCTTCCGCCCGGAAGACTGGGGCATGAAACGCTCCGGTGAAAACGAGGACTACATGTTCCTCAACCTGGGGCCGAACCACCCTTCGGCTCACGGTGCCTTCCGCATCATCCTGCAGCTGGACGGTGAAGAGATCGTCGACTGCGTGCCTGACGTCGGTTACCACCACCGTGGCGCCGAGAAAATGGCCGAACGCCAGTCCTGGCACAGCTTCATCCCGTACACCGACCGTATCGACTACCTCGGCGGCGTGATGAACAACCTGCCGTACGTGCTCTCGGTCGAGAAGCTGGCCGGTATCAAAGTGCCTGACCGGGTCGACACCATCCGCATCATGATGGCCGAATTCTTCCGTATCACCAGCCACCTGCTGTTCTTGGGTACCTATATCCAGGACGTGGGCGCCATGACCCCGGTGTTCTTCACGTTCACCGACCGTCAGCGCGCTTACAAGGTGATCGAGGCCATCACCGGTTTCCGTCTGCACCCGGCCTGGTACCGCATCGGCGGCGTTGCCCACGACCTGCCGAACGGCTGGGATCGCCTGGTCAAGGAGTTCATCGACTGGATGCCCAAGCGTCTGGACGAGTACCAGAAAGCTGCTCTGGACAACAGCATCCTGCGTGGTCGTACCATCGGCGTTGCCGCCTACAACACCAAAGAGGCCCTGGAATGGGGCGTCACCGGTGCCGGCCTGCGCTCCACCGGTTGTGACTTCGATATCCGCAAGGCGCGCCCGTATTCCGGCTACGAGAACTTCGAATTCGAAGTCCCGCTGGCAGCCAACGGCGATGCCTACGATCGTTGCATCGTGCGCGTCGAAGAAATGCGCCAGAGCCTGAAAATCATCGAGCAGTGCATGCGCAACATGCCGGCCGGCCCGTACAAGGCGGATCACCCGCTGACCACGCCGCCGCCTAAAGAACGCACGCTGCAGCATATCGAGACCTTGATCACGCACTTCCTGCAAGTTTCGTGGGGCCCGGTGATGCCGGCCAACGAATCCTTCCAGATGATCGAAGCGACCAAGGGCATCAACAGTTATTACCTGACGAGCGATGGCGGCACCATGAGCTACCGCACCCGGATTCGCACCCCAAGCTTCCCGCACCTGCAACAGATCCCTTCGGTGATCAAAGGTGAAATGGTCGCGGACTTGATTGCGTACCTGGGTAGTATCGATTTCGTTATGGCCGACGTGGACCGCTAAGCATGAACAGCACGCTTATCCAGACAGACCGTTTCGCCCTGAGCGAAACCGAGCGCTCGGCCATCGAGCATGAGATGCATCACTACGAAGACCCGCGTGCGGCGTCGATCGAAGCCCTGAAGATCGTTCAGAAGGAACGCGGCTGGGTGCCGGACGGCGCGATTTACGCCATCGGCGAACTGCTGGGCATCCCTGCCAGCGACGTTGAAGGCGTGGCTACGTTCTACAGCCAGATCTTCCGTCAGCCGGTCGGCCGCCACATCATCCGCGTGTGCGACAGCATGGTCTGCTACATCGGTGGCCACGAATCCGTGGTCGGCGAAATCCAGAACAAGCTGGGCATCGGCCTCGGTCAGACTACCCCGGACGGCCGCTTTACGCTGCTGCCGGTGTGCTGCCTGGGCAACTGCGACAAGGCGCCGGCGTTGATGATCGACGACGACACATTCGGTGACGTGCAGCCTGCTGGCGTCGCCACGTTGTTGGAGGCCTACCCATGAGCCTGACTTCTTTCGGTCCTGCCAACCTGATCAAGCGTTCGGCAGAAACCCACCCGCTGACCTGGCGCCTGCGTGACGACGGCGAGCCCGTGTGGCTCGACGAGTACCAGGCCAAGGACGGCTACGCCGCTGCGCGCAAGGCCTTCGCCGACATGGCCCAGGACGATATCGTCCAGACCGTGAAAGACGCAGGCCTCAAGGGTCGCGGCGGTGCCGGCTTCCCGACGGGCGTGAAGTGGGGGCTGATGCCCAAAGACGAATCCATGAACATCCGTTACCTGTTGTGTAACGCCGATGAAATGGAACCCAACACCTGGAAAGACCGCATGCTGATGGAGCAACTGCCCCATCTGCTGATCGAAGGCATGCTGATCAGTGCCCGCGCACTGAAAACCTACCGTGGCTATATCTTCCTGCGTGGCGAATACACCACTGCAGCGGTGCATCTGCGCCGTGCCGTCGAAGAAGCCAAGGCAGCAGGCCTGCTGGGCAAGAATATCCTCGGTTCGGGTTTCGACTTCGAACTGTTCGTGCACACCGGCGCCGGGCGTTACATCTGCGGTGAAGAAACCGCACTGATCAACTCCCTCGAAGGCCGTCGCGCCAACCCGCGCTCCAAGCCGCCGTTCCCGGCCGCTGTGGGCGTATGGGGCAAGCCGACCTGCGTGAACAACGTGGAAACCCTGTGCAACGTACCGGCCATCATCGGCAACGGCGTTGACTGGTACAAATCCCTCGCCCGCGAAGGCAGCGAAGACCACGGCACCAAGCTGATGGGCTTCTCCGGCAAAGTGAAGAACCCTGGCCTGTGGGAACTGCCATTCGGCGTGACCGCTCGCGAGCTGTTCGAAGACTACGCCGGCGGCATGCGCGACGGCTTCAAGCTCAAGTGCTGGCAGCCAGGCGGCGCCGGTACCGGCTTCCTGTTGCCCGAGCACCTGGACGCACAAATGTATGCCGGCGGCATCGCCAAGGTTGGCACCCGTATGGGTACTGGCCTGGCCATGGCCGTGGACGACAGCGTCAACATGGTCTCCTTGCTGCGCAATATGGAACAGTTCTTTGCCCGTGAGTCGTGCGGTTTCTGCACCCCTTGCCGTGATGGTCTGCCGTGGAGCGTCAAGCTGCTGATGGCGATCGAACACGGCGAAGGTCAGCCTGGCGATATCGAGACCCTGCTGGGTCTGGTCGGTTTCCTCGGCCCTGGCAAGACGTTCTGTGCTCACGCACCGGGCGCCGTGGAACCGTTGGGCAGCGCGATCAAGTACTTCCGTCCAGAGTTCGAAGCCGGTATTGCGCAAGCAAAACCCGGTGTTCCACCTCTGGCACGCCCGATTGTTATCGGCGCGTAACGCTCTGAATGAAGGGGGTCCGTGCCCCCTTCTGATCGTTCGATAACGCCGTAAGGCTGGGTTGCTTCGAACGCATAACAAGATTCCATTAGCCACGCCCGCTGACACCGGGCCAACGAAGACCTTTGAACCATGGCCACTATCCACGTAGACGGCAAAGATCTCGAAGTCGATGGGGCAGACAACCTGTTACAGGCATGTCTGTCGCTGGGCCTCGATATCCCGTATTTCTGCTGGCACCCTGCCCTGGGCAGTGTTGGCGCCTGCCGCCAATGCGCCGTCAAGCAGTACACCGACGAGAACGACAAGCGTGGTCGTATCGTCATGTCATGCATGACCCCGGCCACCGACGGTAGCTGGATTTCCATCGACGACGAAGAAGCGAAAGTGTTTCGCGCCAGCGTTGTTGAATGGCTGATGACCAACCACCCGCACGACTGTCCTGTGTGCGAAGAGGGCGGCCATTGCCATCTGCAAGACATGACCGTGATGACCGGCCACAACGAGCGCCGTTATCGCTTCACCAAGCGTACTCACCAGAACCAGGAACTCGGCCCGTTCATTTCCCACGAAATGAACCGCTGCATCGCCTGCTATCGCTGTGTGCGTTTCTATAAAGACTACGCGGGCGGCACTGACCTCGGTGTATTCGGCGCCCACGACAACGTGTACTTCGGTCGCGTTGAAGACGGCGTGCTCGAAAGCGAGTTCTCGGGCAACCTCACAGAAGTCTGCCCGACCGGTGTGTTCACCGACAAAACTCACTCCGAGCGTTACAACCGCAAATGGGACATGCAGTTTGCACCAAGCATCTGCCACGGTTGTTCCAGCGGCTGCAACATCAGCCCGGGCGAGCGTTACGGTGAACTGCGTCGCATCGAAAACCGTTTCAACGGTTCGGTTAACCAGTACTTCCTGTGTGACCGTGGCCGTTTTGGCTATGGCTACGTCAACCGCACCGACCGCCCACGTCAGCCATTGTTGGCCGACGGCAGCAAACTGAGCGTTGACGCTGCACTGGATAAAGCCGCCGATCTGTTGCGCGGTCGTAACATCGTCGGTATCGGATCGCCGCGCGCCAGCCTCGAAAGCAACTACGCGTTGCGCGAGCTGGTCGGTGCCGAGCACTTCTACTCGGGTATCGAAGCCGGTGAGCTGGAGCGCATCCGCCTGGTGCTGCAAGTCTTGAAAGACAGCCCGCTGCCAGTCCCGAACATGCGCGAGATCGAAGATCACGACGCCATCTTCGTACTGGGTGAAGACCTGACCCAGACCGCCGCCCGTATGGCGCTGTCGCTGCGTCAGTCGGTCAAGGGCAAAGCTGAAGAAATGGCCGACGCCATGCGCGTTCAGCCGTGGCTCGACGCTGCGGTGAAAAACATCGGTCAGCACGCGCTGAACCCGCTGTTTATTGCCAGCCTGGCTGAAACCAAGCTCGACGACGTGGCTGAAGAATGCGTACACGCTGCGCCGGATGACCTGGCCCGTATCGGTTTCGCCGTGGCTCACGCCATCGACGCCAGCGCCCCTGCCGTTGCCGGCCTGGACGCTGAAGCCCTGGAGCTGGCCAAACGCATCGCCGACGCCCTGCTTGCAGCCAAACGCCCATTGATCATTGCCGGTACCTCGCTGGGCTCCAAGGCCCTGATCGAAGCCGCAGGTAACATCGCCAAGGCGCTGCACCTGCGTGAGAAAGCCGGCTCCATCAGCCTGGTCGTGCCGGAAGCCAACAGCCTCGGTCTGGCCATGCTCGGCGGCGAATCGGTAGACGCTGCATTGCAAGCAGTGATCGACGGTAAAGCAGACGCCATCGTGGTACTGGAAAACGATCTGTTTACCCGTGTCGATGCGGTCAAGGTCAACGCAGCACTGGACGCGGCCAAAGTGGTGATCGTTGCCGATCATCAGAAGACCGCAACCACCGACCGTGCCGATCTGGTTCTGCCAGCGGCAAGCTTTGCTGAAGGCGACGGTACGCTGGTGAGTCAGGAAGGTCGTGCCCAACGCTTCTTCCAGGTGTTCGAGCCGCGCTACCTCGATTCGAGCAACTTGATCCACGAAGGCTGGCGCTGGTTGCACGCCCTGCGCAGCACCCTGCTGAACAAGGCGGTTGACTGGACCCTGCTCGATCACGTGACACAGCAAACAGCGGCAAGCACGCCAGAACTGGCCGGCATCGTTGATGCGGCACCGTCGGCAGCATTCCGTATCAAAGGCATGAAGCTGGCGCGCGAACCTTTGCGCTACAGCGGCCGTACTGCCATGCGCGCCAATATCAGCGTGCACGAACCGCGCACCCCGCAAGACCCGGACACCGCATTCGCCTTCTCCATGGAAGGTTACTCGGGCTCCGTCGAACCGCGCCAACAAGTGCCGTTCGCCTGGTCGCCGGGCTGGAACTCGCCACAAGCCTGGAACAAGTTCCAGGACGAAGTGGGTGGTCATATCCGTGCGGGCGACCCGGGCATCCGCCTGATCGAAAGCAAGGGCGACTCGCTGAATTGGTTCGCCAGCATTCCGGGCGCGTTCAACCCGGCTCGCGGCACCTGGCAAGTCGTGCCGTTCTACCATCTGCTGGGCAGCGAAGAGAACTCTTCGAAAGCCGCACCGGTGCAAGAACGCATTCCAGCCGCTTATATCGCACTGGCCAAATCCGAAGCCGACCGCCTGGGTGTCAACGATGGCGCCCTGCTCAGCCTCAACGTTGCCGGTGTGACCCTGCGTCTGCCACTGCGTATCAATGAAGAGCTGGGTGCAGGCCTGGTAGCACTGCCAGCAGGCCTGGCCGGTATCCCGCCAGCGATCTTTGGCCTTACCGTTGACGGTTTGCAGGAGGCAGCCCAATGACCTGGTTTACGCCTGAAGTGATCGACGTGATTATCTCGGTGGTCAAAGCCGTGGTAATCCTGCTCGCCGTAGTGGTGTGCGGCGCGCTGCTGAGCTGGGTTGAACGTCGCCTGCTGGCCCTGTGGCAGGACCGTTACGGTCCGAACCGCGTGGGCCCGTTCGGTGCGTTCCAGATCGCAGCCGACATGATCAAGATGTTCTTCAAGGAAGACTGGACCCCACCGTTTGCCGACAAGGCGATTTTCACCCTGGCGCCGGTTGTGGCCATGAGTGCCTTGCTGATCGCCTTTGCGATTATCCCGATCACCCCGACCTGGGGTGTGGCGGATCTGAACGTCGGTATCCTGTTCTTCTTCGCCATGGCCGGTCTGTCGGTCTATGCGGTGCTGTTCGCCGGCTGGTCGAGCAACAACAAGTTCGCCCTGCTGGGTGCCTTGCGTGCCTCGGCGCAAACCGTGTCCTACGAAGTGTTCATGGGCCTGGCGCTGATGGGCATCGTGGTGCAGGTTGGCTCGTTCAACATGCGCGACATCGTTGAATATCAAGCGCAGAACCTGTGGTTCATCATCCCGCAGATCTTCGGTTTCCTGACCTTCTTTATCGCTGGCGTGGCCGTGACTCACCGTCACCCCTTCGACCAGCCGGAAGCGGAACAGGAACTGGCCGATGGTTACCACATTGAATACGCCGGCATGAAATGGGGCATGTTCTTCGTGGGTGAGTACATCGGGATCGTGTTGATCTCGGCGTTGCTGGTGACTTTGTTCTTCGGTGGCTGGCACGGACCTTTCGGTCTGCTGCCACAGATTCCGTTTATCTGGTTTGCCCTGAAGACCGCGTTTTTCATCATGATCTTCATCCTGCTGCGCGCTTCCATTCCGCGCCCACGGTATGACCAAGTGATGGACTTCAGCTGGAAGTTCTGCCTGCCGCTGACCCTGATCAATCTGCTGGTGACCGCCGCAGTCGTGTTGTTGAACACGCCTGCCGGCGCGGTTCAGTGAGGATAGAGACCCATGTTCAAGTATCTGTTTGACATCGTGCATGGCACCTACACCCAGCTTCGCAGCTTGGTGATGGTATTTGGCCATGCCTTCCGCAAGCGTGACACGCTGCAGTATCCGGAAGAACCGGTGTACTTGCCGCCGCGCTACCGTGGCCGGATTGTCCTGACCCGCGACCCGGACGGCGAAGAGCGCTGTGTAGCCTGCAACCTGTGCGCCGTGGCGTGCCCGGTCGGCTGCATCTCGCTGCAAAAAGCCGAAACCGAAGATGGCCGTTGGTACCCGGAGTTCTTCCGCATCAACTTCTCACGCTGCATTTTTTGCGGCCTGTGTGAGGAAGCCTGCCCGACCACCGCGATCCAGCTGACACCGGATTTCGAGATGGCCGAGTTCAAACGTCAGGATCTGGTGTACGAGAAAGAAGATCTGCTGATCTCCGGTCCCGGTAAGAACCCTGATTACAACTTCTATCGTGTTGCGGGTATGGCCGTGGAAGGCAAGCCGAAAGGCGCTGCCCAGAACGAAGCCGAGCCGATCAACGTGAAGAGCTTGCTGCCTTAAGGAAGAACGATGGAATTCGCTTTCTATTTCGCATCGGGTGTCGCTGTCGTGTCCACGCTACGCGTGATCACCAACACCAACCCTGTGCACGCCCTGCTCTACCTGATTATTTCGCTGATTGCCGTGGCGATGACGTTCTTTAGCCTGGGCGCACCCTTTGCCGGTGTGCTCGAAGTGATCGCCTACGCCGGTGCCATCATGGTGCTGTTTGTGTTCGTGGTGATGATGCTCAACCAGGGCCCCGCCTCGGTGACGCAAGAACGCCACTGGCTCAAGCCGGGCATCTGGATCGGACCGAGCATTCTGTCCGCCATCCTGCTGGCCGAATTGCTGTACGTGCTGTTCGCTCACCCGAGCGGTGCGGCAATCGGTCAAACCACCATTGATGCAAAAGCCGTGGGCATCAGCCTGTTCGGTCCGTATCTGCTGGTGGTCGAACTCGCCTCGATGCTGCTGCTTGCTGCAGCTGTGACGGCGTTCCACTTGGGCCGTACTGAGGCGAAGGAGCAATAACATGCCAGGAATACCTCTCGAACATGGTTTGGCCGTTGCCGGCATCCTGTTCTGCCTCGGTCTGGTTGGCCTGATGGTACGTCGCAACATTCTCTTCGTATTGATGAGTCTGGAAATCATGATGAACGCCGCTGCTCTGGCCTTCATCGTTGCCGGTGCACGCTGGGCGCAGCCGGATGGACAGGTCATGTTCATCCTGGTGATCACCCTGGCAGCCGCCGAGGCCAGTATCGGCCTGGCGATCCTGCTGCAGCTGTATCGCCGCTTCCATACGCTTGATATCGATGCTGCCAGTGAGATGCGCGGATGAACCTTCTCTTTCTGACTTTCGTATTCCCCCTGATCGGCTTTTTGCTGCTGTCGTTCTCCCGTGGACGCTTCAGCGAAAACCTCTCGGCGCTGATCGGCGTCGGCTCCATTGGCCTTTCGGCCATCGTGGCCGCGTTTGTGATCTGGCAATTCAATGTCGCGCCGCCACCCGGCGGCGAGTACACACAAGTACTGTGGCAGTGGATCTCGGTAGAAGGCTTCAAGCCCAACTTCGCCCTGCACCTGGACGGCCTGTCGGTCACCATGCTCGGTGTCGTGGTCGGCGTGGGCTTTCTGATCCATGTCTTCGCCTCGTGGTACATGCGCGGTGAAGACGGCTACTCGCGTTTCTTTGCCTACACCAACCTGTTTATCGCCAGCATGCTGTTCCTGATCCTGGCCGATAACCTGCTGTTCGTGTACTTCGGCTGGGAAGGCGTGGGCCTGTGCTCGTACCTGTTGATCGGTTTCTACTACAGCAACCGCAACAACGGCAACGCGGCACTCAAAGCCTTTATCGTGACCCGTGTCGGCGACGTGTTCCTGGCCATCGGCCTGTTTATCCTGTTCCAGCAACTGGGCACGCTGAACATCAAGGAACTGCTGGTGCTGGCACCGCAGAAGTTCCAGGCCGGTGATTTCTGGATCGTGCTGGCAACCCTGATGCTGCTGGGTGGTGCTGTCGGTAAATCCGCGCAACTGCCGCTGCAAACCTGGCTGGCAGACGCGATGGCCGGCCCTACCCCGGTTTCGGCACTGATCCACGCCGCAACCATGGTAACCGCCGGTGTGTACCTGATTGCCCGTACCCACGGCCTGTTCACCCTGGCACCTGAAGTGCTGCACCTGGTGGGCATCGTCGGCGGTGTGACCCTGGTACTGGCCGGTTTCGCCGCACTGGTACAAACCGACATCAAACGTATCCTTGCCTACTCGACCATGAGCCAGATCGGCTACATGTTCCTGGCATTGGGCGTGGGTGCCTGGGACGGCGCGATCTTCCACCTGATGACCCACGCCTTCTTCAAGGCGCTGCTGTTCCTTGCCTCCGGTGCGGTCATCGTTGCCTGCCATCACGAGCAGAACATCTTCAAGATGGGCGGCCTGTGGAAAAAACTGCCATTGGCCTACGCCAGCTTTATCGTCGGTGGCGCGGCGCTGTCTGCCTTGCCATTGCTGACGGCCGGTTTCTACTCCAAGGACGAAATCCTCTGGGAAGCCTTCGCCAGCGGTAACAACGAACTGTTGTATGCCGGTCTGGTCGGTGCGTTCATGACCTCGCTGTACACCTTCCGCCTGATCTTCGTCACGTTCCACGGTGAAGCCAAGACTGAAGCCCATGCAGGCCACGGCGTGACCTACTGGCTGCCACTGAGCGTGCTGATCGTACTGTCGACTTTTATCGGCGCCATGATCACCCCGCCACTGGCCGGTGTACTGCCACAAAGCGTTGGCCATGCTGGCGGTGAAGCCAAGCACAGCCTGGAAATCGCCTCGGGTGCCATCGCCCTGGCCGGTATCCTGCTGGCTGCCCTGCTGTACCTGGGCAAGCGTCGCTTTGTAAGCGCCGTCGCCAACAGCGGCATCGGTCGCTTCCTGTCAGCCTGGTGGTTCGCTGCCTGGGGCTTCGACTGGCTGTACGACAAACTGTTCGTCAAACCGTACCTGTTGATCTGCCGCTTGCTGGCCAAAGATCCTCTGGACCAGACCATTGGTTTGATCCCGAAGATGGCCAAGGCCGGGCATAACGCCCTGAGCCGCAGCGAAACCGGTCAACTGCGTTGGTACGCTGCATCCATGGCCGCCGGTGCTGTACTGGTCATGGGCGCCATCGTGCTGGTAGCGGTCTGATATGAACCTTCGACTTTGCGAAAGGAATTGAGCCCGTCATGATTCTGCCTTGGCTAATCCTGATCCCCTTTATCGGCGGCCTGCTGTGCTGGCTGGGTGAGCGCTTCGGCTCTACCCTGCCACGCTGGATTGCGTTGCTGACCATGTCCCTTGAGCTTGCCCTCGGCCTTTGGCTGTGGTCCCAGGGGAACTACTCATTTGCACCGGCGCCTGGCGCCGATCCGACCTGGGCCCTTGAGTTCCAGCACACCTGGATTGCCCGCTTCGGTATCAGCGTGCACCTGGCGCTGGACGGCCTGTCGCTGCTGATGATCCTGCTCACCGGCTTGCTCGGTGTGCTGTCGGTGCTGTGTTCGTGGAAAGAAATTCAGCGTCACGTGGGCTTCTTCCACCTGAACCTGATGTGGATCCTGGGCGGTGTGGTTGGCGTGTTCCTCGCCATCGACCTGTTCATGTTCTTCTTCTTCTGGGAAATGATGCTGGTGCCGATGTATTTCCTCATCGCGCTCTGGGGTCATAGCTCGTCGGACGGCAAGAAAACCCGTATCTACGCCGCCACCAAGTTCTTCATCTTCACTCAAGCTTCCGGCCTGATCATGCTGGTGGCGATCCTGGGTCTGGTGCTGGTCAACTTCAACAACACCGGCGTGATTACCTTCAGCTACGCCGAGTTGCTGAAAACCAAGATGTCGCTCACCACCGAGTACATCCTGATGCTGGGCTTCTTCATTGCTTTCGCCGTGAAGCTGCCGGTCGTACCGTTCCACTCCTGGCTGCCGGATGCTCACGCACAGGCACCTACCGCAGGTTCTGTGGACCTGGCCGGTATCCTGTTGAAGACCGCTGCGTATGGCTTGCTGCGTTTCGCCTTGCCGCTGTTCCCGAATGCCTCGGCCGAGTTTGCGCCGATCGCCATGACCCTGGGTCTGATCGGGATTTTCTACGGTGCTTTCCTGGCGTTCGCACAAACCGATATCAAGCGTCTGATCGCGTTCTCCAGCGTTTCCCATATGGGTTTCGTGCTGATCGGTATCTACTCCGGCAGCCAGCTGGCCCTGCAAGGCGCCGTGATCCAGATGCTGGCCCACGGTGTTTCGGCAGCTGCGCTGTTTATCCTCAGCGGCCAGTTGTATGAGCGTCTGCATACCCGTGACATGCGTGAAATGGGTGGTTTGTGGTCGAAGATCGCTTACCTGCCAGCCATCAGCCTGTTCTTCGCGGCGGCGTCCCTGGGCTTGCCGGGCACCGGCAACTTTGTCGGCGAGTTCCTGATCCTGATTGGCTCGTTTGCCAGCTTCCCTTGGGTCACCGCGATCGCCACAACCGGCCTGGTGTTTGGTTCGGTCTACTCGCTGATCATGATTCACCGTGCCTACTTCGGCCCATCCAAATCGGACGATGTACTGGCCGGTATGGATGCACGTGAACTGATCATGGTGCTCGGTCTGGCGGTACTGCTGGTGTTTATCGGCGTGTACCCACAACCGTTCCTCGATACCTCCGCTGCGACCATGCATGGCGTGCAGCAATGGCTCGGCACCGCCTTCACTCAACTCGCTTCGGCCCGGTAAGAGCGCTATGGAATTCACGATCCAACACTTTATCGCGCTTGCTCCACTGCTGATTACCAGCCTCACCGTTGTTGTGGTGATGCTGGCAATCGCGTGGCGCCGCAACCATTCACAGACCTTCCTGCTTTCGGTGGCGGGTCTTAACCTGGCCTTGTTGTCGATCTTCCCGGCGTTGAAAGTTGTTCCACTGGCTGTCACCCCGCTGTTGATGATGGACAACTTCGCCTATCTGTATATCGGCCTGATCCTGGTCGCGACCCTGGCCTGCGTCACCCTGGCGCACGCCTACCTGGGTGAAGGCGGCACGGGCTATCCGGGCAACCGCGAAGAGCTGTACCTGCTGATGCTGCTGGCAGCGACCGGCGGTATTGTGCTGGTCAGCGCGCAACACCTGGCCGGTTTGTTTATCGGTCTGGAACTGCTCTCGGTACCGGTTTACGGCCTCGTGGCCTATGCCTTCTTCAACAAGCGCTCCCTGGAAGCCGGCATCAAGTACATGGTGCTGTCGGCAGCCGGTTCCGCGTTCCTGTTGTTCGGCATGGCCTTGCTGTACGCCGAAGCCGGCAGCTTGAGCTTCAGCGGTATCGGTCACGCCCTGGCGGCCACTGGCGCTCCTAGCGCCATTGCCCAACTGGGCCTGGGCATGATGCTGGTGGGCCTGGCCTTCAAACTGTCGCTGGTGCCTTTCCACCTGTGGACGCCGGACGTATACGAAGGTGCTCCGGCGCCGGTCGCCGCGTTCCTGGCTACCGCGTCGAAAGTTGCCGTGTTTGCCGTGATGGTGCGTCTGTTCCAGATCACCCCATCGGCAACCACCGGTGTGATGAGCGATGTCCTGACCGTGATCGCGATTGCCTCGATCCTGTTCGGTAACCTGCTGGCACTGACCCAGAACAACCTCAAGCGTCTGCTGGGTTACTCGTCCATCGCTCACTTTGGCTACCTGCTGATCGCCCTGGTGGCGAGCAAAGGCATGGCCATGGAAGCCATCGGCGTGTACCTGATCACCTATGTGCTGACCAGCCTGGGTGCATTCGGTGTGATCACGTTGATGTCCTCGCCGTACAAAGGTCGTGACGCCGACGCACTGTACGAGTACCGCGGCCTGTTCTGGCGTCGTCCGTACCTGACTGCGGTGATGACCGTGATGATGCTGTCGCTGGCGGGTATCCCGCTGACCGCCGGCTTTATCGGCAAGTTCTACATCATTGCCACCGGTGTTGAAGCTCACCAATGGTGGCTGGTGGGTTCCCTGATCCTGGGTAGCGCCATTGGCGTGTTCTACTACCTGCGTGTGATGGTGACCCTGTACCTGGTCGAGCCGAAACTGCATCGCCACGATGCACCGCTGAACTGGGAACAGAAAGCGGGCGGCGTGATGCTGCTGGCGGTCTCGGTACTGGTGTTCTTCCTGGGTGTCTACCCGCAGCCGATGCTGCAGCTGGTGCAACAGGCAACCCTGGGCCTGGTTGGCTAAGCGTTAGCGGCTGTACCCAAAACCCCGTGGAGGCCTGGCCTTCACGGGGTTTTTTGTTGCACCACAAATCATGTGGAAGTTGTAAATACTCAGGATTTCTATGCGACGCTAAACCTGTGGGAGCTGGCTTGCCTGCGATGCAGACGGCATGGTCTGGCAGGCTAAGCGCGCCGATGCCATCGCGAGCAAGCCCGCTCCCACAGAGGGGATGTGCGGGGCTCGCAGACCTCGCCGCCAAACAGGCCGGCCGGTCGGCCGCCTCGCGGTGCAGTGCTTTTGATCTGCCAGCCCTCCCGGGAGTCCGAGAGGAGGTTCTGTGGAGTGGGTCTCCCGGCATGGATGCCGGGAGAGCCGCGATGGGCCATGGATGGCCCGTGGCGGCGTGCCCACGGAGCAGAGCCGGAGCGAGGGAACCTGAGCGAAGCGAAGGCCGTACGATGGGGCGAGGACTTTTTGGTTCCTTTTTGGTCCTTCAAAAAGGGACTCGCCGTAAGGGCGAAACCACTATTTAAGTTAGACACAAATGCCGGATATGTACTCAACGTATCAGTTAAACAAACACGATCAAGCGGGCCGCAAGCGCCAGCCCAGCACATCGAGCAGGTCACAACCATCGCGCAGCAATTGCGCTGAAACCGTAGCCAGATGTTTGAGATCAACCGAATCGGCCTGCTGCACTTCGCGGCTGGAGAACGATTCCATCAGTTGAGTTACAGCCAGAACGCGGGCGACTGCGTTGGCATGGAGCACATCGAGGGGGACGTTGCGATCGATCAGCAAGGCGGGGATGGTGCAGTCGATGGCTGTTAACGGGATATACGGTGAATTCGTCATAAGAAAGTCTCTTAAAGTTGGATTTAGCCATCCATTTTTGTCGCCAAACAAAAAAGGTGGCGGCTGTACGTGGGTTGGCGAACCGGTAACTTTAAGAAAACCCGGCAGACCCGAAGATCTCCCACGTACAACTGCCATAAAACATTTCGAGCAAATTACACGCTCAACCGTAAATAGCAATTATGTACTTATTTAAAGTTACTGCGGATCGCCAAACCCGGTCGCCTTATCGGCGAGCACCCACTATAGGCCCCGCATCAGACCTCCAGCAATTGCCAAACCTGTGCGATAAATCCCGAAAAAGCGTGAGCTTGCAGCTTCGCGAGCAGGCTCGCTCCCACAACTGGATTGCAACCGTGACAGTTGCGAGTGATTCCGGGCTTGTATAGGCTGGCGCGCCGCCCGCCCATCGATCTGGAAGCTCCATTAATGCGATCCGTGTTCTCCTCGCTTTTACCTTTGGCACTCCTCAGTGCCACCCCCGCCTACGGCAGTGCCCTGGAACTGGGTGAGGTGCAGGTACGCAGCGAAGAAAGCAGCGAACTGGAAGCCGCCCAGAACGCACTCAATGAAGTGCCCGGCGCCAGCAACCTGATCGATATGGCCCGCGTCGAAAACGGTCGCACCGCCAGCAATGCCGATGTGCTGGCCTACCAGCCAGGGGTCTACGCGCAATCGGCGGGCAATGACGGGGCCAAGGTCTCGGTGCGTGGCTCGGGTATCAACCGCGCCCCCAGCGCCCACGGCTCGGGGCTGTATGTCATGTTCGACGGCCTGCCCCTGACCGGCCCCGGCGGTACGCCCTACGAACTGTTCGAGCCGCTATGGTTGAGCCGCGCCGAAGTGCTGCGCGGCGCCAATGGCTTCGACACCGGCTCGCTGGCCCTGGGCGGCTCGATCAACTACGTAACCCACACCGGCTACGACGCCGCGCCATTGCAGGTGCGTTACGAAACGGGCAGCTATGGCTATCAGAAACGCCAGATCAGCTCCGGGCAGGTGCTGGGAGATCTGGACTACTATGTCGCCCTGACCGACTCAGACACCGACGGCTATCAACACCATACCGCTGGCAGCAGCAAAGGCATCGCAGCCAATGTCGGTTATCGCTTCAGTCCACAACTGGAAACCCGCTTCTACCTGCGCTATCGCGAAACCGATAACGAACTGGCCGGGCGCGTGACCAAAGACAATATCAAGCATCACCCCCGCGCAGCCAACCCGGCCTATGTGGCAGGGGACTACAGCCGCCCGCAACCCGGCAGTACCTGGCTGGGCAACAAGACCACGATGTACCTGGATGACGATTCGCAGCTGGAAGTGGGCCTGGTCTATCACGACTACCCGATGGATCTGCGAGAAGGCCCTAACCGTTTGAAAGTTGCCTACACCGATGTCAGCGGCACGCTCAACTACAAGCGCCGCGACACTCTGTTCGGCCTTGAAAGCAACACCACCGTGGGCCTGCGCAACACCAAGCATTTGCCTAACAGCGGTGCATCGGAATATGTGCGTATCCCTGTGGGCAACACTGCAGGCTATGCCCCGGGCACCAAGATTCGCGACTTCAGTTACCAGGGTTCCGACACCGTGCTGCACGCCAGCAATGATCTGGAACTGATCCCCGACCTGTGGCTGACCACCGGCATGGCGCTGATCTACACCCGCCGCGAGAGCGACGTGAGCTACCCCGACAGCGGTGGCAAGGTCAGCCAGCATGACTGGGACTACGCGCCCCGTGTTGGCCTGCGTTACGAGTTCAATCCGCACTTGCAGGTATACGGCAACCTGAGCCGTTCGGTTGAGCCGCCGCACCCGTGGTCGATGATCTGGGGCTCGCCGTTTACCTTCCCGGTCAACAGTGGCCCGGCTACCGGTCGCCAGAGCACCCCCGTGTCGCTGGACAATCAAACTGCTACTACTCTGGAACTGGGCACCCGTGGCGATTCGTGGCTCGGGCAGTGGGATCTGGCCTGGTATTACTCGGCCGTGCGCCATGAACTGCTGAGCGTCGAAACCCAGGCCGCCACTCTCACCCAAAGCCCGATTGTCGGCGAGTCCAACGCCAGCCCCACCGTGCACCAAGGCATCGAAGCAGGACTCAACAGCCTGCTGTGGGAAAGACAAGCAGTGGGCAAGGTATCCCTGCGCCAGGCCTACACCTTCAGCGACTTCCATTACCGTGACGACGAGCGCTTTGGCGACAACAAGTTGCCGGGGATCCCGCAACACTACTACCAGGCCGAAGTACGCTATGACCATCCGCAGGGCTTCTATGCCGGGGTGAACACCCAGGTTGCCTCACGCATGGCGGTGGATTACGCCAACTCGTATTACACCTCGTCCTATATGCTTTGGGGCGCAACCCTGGGCTACAACGCCCCCAAGCAGGACTGGCAAGCCTGGCTCGACCTGCGCAACCTGAGTGGCGAGCGCTATGCCGCTACGGTTACGCCAGGGTATGACGACAAGGGACTGGACGCCGCGCGCTCCACCCCCGGTGAAGGCAGGGGCGCCTACGTGGGGGTTTCCTACAGCTTCCGTTAATCGCCGGACGGGATATCGGCTGGCAACCGCACCTTGCGCCGGGTGCCACTGAACAGGCCCCAGCTGGACAGGAACAGGGCGGCAATCAATGGCCCGATCACAAAGCCATTGAGGCCGAAAATCGCCATGCCGCCCAGGGTCGAGATCAAAATCAGGAAGTCCGGCATTTTCGTGTCCTTGCCCACCAGGATGGGGCGCAGCACGTTGTCCACCATGCCGATCACAAAGACCCCATACAGCGCCAGCACCACACCCTGCCAGACCGAGCCGGTCACTACGAAGTAAACCGCGACCGGTGCCCAGACGATGCCGGCACCCACGGCGGGCAACAGCGACAGGAACATCATCAGCACCGCCCAGAACAGCGCGCTGTGGATGCCCAACACCCAGAAAATCACCCCGCCCAATGCCCCCTGGGTAATGGCCACCGCCAGGTTGCCCTTGACCGAGGCCCGGACCACACGGCGCAATTTGAGCTGCAACAGGCGTTTTTGCTGTTCTGCAAGCGGTACCGCGTTGCGGATGGTGCGCACCATTTGCTGGCCATCACGAATAAAGAAGTACAGCAGGTACAGCATGATGAAAAAGCTCACCACCAGATCAAAGGTGCTCTGACCAAAGCTGAACACCTGGGTGGCAAAAAACTGGCTGCCTTCGAGTGCACCCTTGGATACTTTCTCGCTCAGCCCGTCGATATTGCCCATGCCGAAACGGTCAAGCCAGTCCTGGGCGGTGGCCGGCAGGATATCCTTGAACTGCATGACATAGCTGGCGACGTTGATTCTGCCGCTTTCAACATCCTTGTAGAGCGTTGCCACTTCCTGCACCAGCAAGGTCGTAGTGATGATGACCGGAATGATCGCGATCACCGTACAGGCCCCCAGCGTGGTAAAAGTTGCCAGGTTGCGTCGGCCTTTTAGCTTGAGTAGCAGCTTGCGTTGCAGGGGTGCAAACAGAATCCCCAGGGCAACAGCCCAAAAAATCGCGCCATAAAACGGCAATAAAATCCAGATGAATGCAATTGTGACCAAGGCCAGCAACAGGAGCAGGGTTTTACGTTGCAGACTTGTTTCGTTCATGAGCCATCCATGTCAGTGATGCGAGTAGGAATCTGGTGCACGCAGTGTAGCCGCTGACATTGACAACTCCCTAGACACTCTGTAAATAATCTGCCTGGTTGTACGACGACAGATAACAAAAATAATAATACTCAGGAGCTCTACGGATGATCACACCTACCTGTGCCCCCTCCCTGTTCACTTGCTCAAGAACCTCCCGTGGTACCCGCTCGCTGGTGTTGCTGGGCCTTGGCAGCATGGGTCTGGCGCTGCCCGTCAGCGGTATGGCCGAAGGCTTTATCGATGACACCAAGGCTACATTGAACCTGCGCAACGCCTACATCAACCGCAACTATACCAACCCTGACTACCCGCAAAGCAAGGCCGAAGAGTGGACGCAAAACTTCATTCTCGACGTCAAGTCCGGCTTTACCCAGGGCACTGTCGGTTTCGGAGTGGATGTACTGGGGCTTTACTCGCAAAAACTCGACGGCGGCAAGGGCACGGTCGGTACTCAACTGTTACCGACCCACAGCGATGGTGAGCCCGCCGATAACTTTGGTCGTTTGGGTGTTGCGGCCAAGGCCAAAATCTCCAATACGGAACTGAAAATCGGCGAGTGGATGCCGGTACTGCCGATCCTGCGCTCGGACGATGGCCGCTCCTTGCCGCAAACCTTCCGTGGCGGCCAGATCACTTCAAAAGAAATCGCCGGGCTGAACCTCTACGGTGGCCAGTTCCGCGCCAACAGCCCGCGTAACGACGCAAGCATGGAAGACATGTCGCTCAACGGCAAAGGTGCCTTTACCTCCGATCGCTTCAACTTTGCCGGCGGTGATTACAGCTTCAATGAAAAGCGTACCCAGGTCGGCCTGTGGTATGCCCAGCTGGAAGACATCTACCAGCAGCAATTTTTAAACGTGTTGCACAGCCAACCTGTTGGCGATGTGACGCTGGGCGCAAACCTCGGTTATTTCTGGGGCAAGGAAGACGGTAACAAACTGGCGGGGGACCTGGACAATAGAACCGCCTACGCCCTGCTGTCGGCCAAATACAAGGGCAACACTCTGTATGTGGGCCTGCAGAAAATCAGTGGCGACGATGGCTGGTTCAGGGTCAATGGCACCAGCGGCGGAACCCTGGCCAACGACAGCTACAACTCCAGCTATGACCTGGCCAAGGAGCGCTCCTGGCAAGTGCGTCATGACCTGGATTTCGCGGTGCTCGGCGTCCCCGGCCTGACCATGATGAACCGCTATATCAGTGGCGATAACATCCACACCGGCAGCATCACCGATGGCAAGGAATGGGGCCGCGAATCGGAACTGGCTTACACCGTACAGGCCGGTACGTTCAAGGACCTTAACCTGCGCTGGCGCAATGCGAGTATCCGACGCGACTACAGCACCCACGAATTCGACGAAAACCGCATCTTTATCAGCTATCCGTTGTCGTTGCTGTAAGTCATGTCTGTGCCATCGGGGGGCGCTTGCGACCCTCACCCCTGCCCTCTCCCAAAGGGAGAGGGGGCTGATGTGTGGTGTTACGCAGAACTGCTTTTGCCTTTAGTCCCCTCTCCCTTTGGGAGAGGGTGCTTTTGGTGAATAATCCAGATCACTTGTGCATTGACAACCACCGCAATGACTGTGAATAATCCAGCCCAAGTCATACGACAACTGACAATAACAAGTACGACAGGGCCCTTTGATGACAACCACACACACTGTCCAAACCCCCTTCAATCGCCTTCTCCTCACCGGTGCTGCTGGCGGTCTGGGGAAGGTGCTACGCGAAACCCTCAAGCCCTACGCCAGGGTGCTGCGACTTTCAGATATCGCCGCAATGGCTCCTGCTGCCGACAGCCGCGAGGAAGTGTTCATCTGCGACCTTGCCGACAAACAGGCCGTCCACCAGCTGGTTGAAGGGGTAGACGCCATCCTGCACTTTGGCGGTGTCTCGGTGGAGCGCCCGTTCGAAGAGATCCTCGGCCCCAATATCAGCGGCATTTTCCATATCTACGAAGCGGCACGCCGGCATGGCGTCAAACGGGTGATTTTCGCCAGTTCCAACCATGTCATCGGGTTCTACAAACAGGACCAGACCCTGGATGCCCACTCCCCGCGCCGGCCTGACAGTTACTACGGGCTGTCCAAGTCTTATGGCGAAGACATGGCCACCTTCTACTTCGATCGCTATGGCATCGAAACCGTCAGCATCCGCATCGGCTCCTCGTTCCCTGAGCCGCAAAACCGCCGGATGATGAGCACCTGGCTGAGCTTTGCTGACCTTACACAGCTGCTCGAGCGCTCGCTGTACACGCCGGATGTCGGCCACACCGTGGTCTATGGCGCCTCCAACAACCTCAATGTTTGGTGGGACAACCGCTATGCCGCCCACCTGGGTTTTGAGCCCAGAGACACCTCTGAAGTGTTTCGCGACAAGATCGAAGCTCAGCCGATGCCTGCGGCCAATGACCCGAGCATGGTTTACCAGGGCGGTGCCTTCGTGGCTGCCGGCCCGTTTGGCGACGAATAAATACGCCCCTGCCACCAAAACAAGATCACAGAGGTCGAGGCATCATGACAGCTGAACTGATTCTCGATGCACGTAATGCCACCGGCGAAAGCCCGGTCTGGAGCATCGCGGAGCAGGCACTTTACTGGGTGGATATCCCGGCAAAACGCTTGCATCGCTGGAGCCCCGCCGATGGTAAAGAGCACAGTTGGCAAGCCTCGCAAATGCTCGCCTGCATTGCTCAGACAGGTCATGGTAGTTGGATCGCCGCGATGGAAAACGGTCTGTTCGCTATCACCCCTCACGCCGATGGCAGCCTCGACAGTCGTTTGCTGGCCAGCGTGACCCATGCCCTGCCAGGCATGCGCTTCAATGATGGCCGCTGCGACCGCCAGGGCCGCTTCTGGGCGGGCACCATGGTGATGAACATGGCCGCCGGCGCCCCGGTGGGCGCCATGTACCGCTACAACGCAGGCCAGACCGAGCTGCTCAAGGCGCAACTGCAGGGCTTGATCGTGCCCAACGGCCTGGCGTTCAGCCCCGATGGCAAAACCCTGTACCTGTCGGACTCACACCCGGACGTGCAAAAAATCTGGGCTTTTGACTACGACACCGACACGGGTACACCTCACAACCGTCGCCTGTTTGTGGACATGGGCGAGCACCCGGGTCGCCCCGATGGCGCCGCCGTGGATGCCGAGGGCTGCTACTGGATTTGCGGCAACGATGCCGGGCTGATCCATCGCTTTACCCCGCAAGGCAAGCTCGACCGCTCCCTGACCGTACCCGTGAAAAAACCGGCGATGTGCGCTTTTGGCGGCGCTGATCTGGACACCCTGTTTGTGACCTCGATCCGCCCTGCAGGCGATCTCGCCGACCAGCCGTTGGCAGGAGGCGTGTTTGCCCTCCGCCCCGGGGTCAAGGGCTTGCCGGAGCCACTACTGAATAACTGACAACCGATCCAACACCTTGAAATAACAAAAACAATATTTGGAGTGACCCATGGATTTCAAACGCACCCTGCTGATTGCTGCTCTCCCCCTGGCCTTCTGCCTCTCAGGCGTGGCCCAGGCCGAAATCAAGATCAAGTTCGCCGAGGTTCATCCCACTGGCTATCCGCCGGTGCTGGCCGAACAGGAAATGGGCAAAAAGCTTCAGGAACAGAGCAACGGCGATATTTCTTTCAAGATGTTTGCTGGTGGCGTACTGGGTTCAGAGAAAGAAGTAGTCGAACAATTGCAGTCCGGCGCGGTGCAGATGACCCGGGTCAGCCTCGGCATCCTTGGTCCGGTAGTACCGGAAACCAATGCCTTCAACCTGCCGTTCGTGTTCCGCGACCAGGCCCATATGCGCAAGATCATCGACGGCGAAATCGGCCAGGAGATGCTGGATAAAATCACCAACTCCGACTTCAATATGGTCGCGCTGGCCTGGATGGATGGCGGCACACGCAACCTGTACACAAAAAAACCGGTACGTGAGATTGCCGACCTCAAAGGCATGAAAATCCGCGTACAAGGCAACCCGGTGTTTATCGACACCATCAACGACATGGGCGGTAATGGCATCGCCATGGCCACCGGCGAGATTTTCAGCGCCCTGCAGACCGGCGTGATCGATGGCGCAGAGAACAACCCGCCGACCTTCCTTGAGCACAACCACTACCAGAACGCCAAGTACTTCACCTGGACCGACCACCTGATCCTCCCCGAGCCGATCGTGATCGCCAAGACCACCTGGGCCAAACTCAGCCCCGAGCAACAAGCCCTGGTGCAAAAACTGGCCCGTGAAGCGCAAATGGAAGAGCGAGTGATCTGGGACAAAAAATCCGCAGAGAGCGAAACCAAACTCAAAACTGCCGGCGTGGAATTCATCACCCTCACCCCGGAGCAGAAAAAAGCCTTCTACGACGCCACCCAGCCGGTTCGCGACAAGTACGGTGCCAACTACAAAGATCTGATCTCGCGCATCGAAGCCGTCCAATAAGCCAGTCCGATAACGCCGCCGCAACGGGCGCAAGCCCGTTTGCCGCGTAGTGGTGAGCCCCATGAAAAATACCGTACTGCGCTTTAATGACTTGCTGTACAGGGCCTGCATCGGGATCGCCGGTTTGTCGGTGCTGACCATGACCTTGATCATCCCCTGGGGCATTTTTGCCCGCTACGTGCTGGGCAGCGGCTCCAGCTGGCCCGAGCCCACCGCCATTCTGCTGATGGTGGTGTTTACCTTCTTTGGCGCTGCCGCCAGCTACCGTGCCGGTGCCCATATGGCAGTGGCGATGGCGGTCGAGCGCATGCCGGCCCATGTCCGCAAACTGGCCGCGGTGCTGGTGCAAATCCTGATGGTCATCGTCTGCCTGTTCATGACGGTCAAGGGCTTCAAACTGTGCGCGACCACCTGGAACCAGTTTCTTGGCGAAATGCCGGGTTTGCGCGTAGGCATCTCCTATCTGCCTATCCCGCTGGGCGGCATCGTGACCCTGATCTTCGTCCTGGAAAAACTCTTCCTGGGTGACCAAAGCCACCGCCGTGCCGTGCGGTTCGACATTGTAGAAGCCAGCGAAGAGGCCGTATAAATGGACGCTTTCGTATTGTTGGGCAGTTTTATCGCCCTGATCCTTATCGGCATGCCGGTCGCCTACGCGCTGGGCCTGTCGGCACTCGTCGGCGCCTGGTGGATCGATATCCCGTTCGATGCCCTGATGATTCAAGTCGCTGGCGGGGTTAACAAGTTCTCGCTGCTGGCCATCCCGTTTTTTGTCCTGGCCGGTGCCATCATGGCCGAAGGCGGCATGTCACGTCGGCTGGTGGCCTTTGCCGGGGTACTGGTAGGGTTTGTGCGCGGCGGCCTGTCGCTGGTCAATATCGTCGCCTCGACCTTCTTTGGCGCGATTTCCGGCTCTTCCGTCGCCGACACCGCTTCCGTGGGCTCGGTACTGATTCCGGAAATGGAGCGCGCCGGTTACCCCCGTGAGTTCTCCACGGCGGTAACGGTCAGCGGCTCGGTACAGGCTTTGCTCACCCCGCCCAGCCACAACTCGGTGCTGTACTCGCTGGCAGCGGGCGGCACGGTATCGATCGCTTCGCTGTTTATGGCCGGGATCATGCCGGGGTTGTTGCTCAGCGCAGTGATGATGGGCCTGTGCATGATCTTTGCGCGCAGACGTAACTACCCCAAGGGTGAAGTGATCCCGCTGCGCACCGCGCTGAAAATCGCCGGTGAAGCGATGTGGGGCCTGATGGCCATGGTCATCATCCTTGGCGGCATCCTCACTGGCGTCTTCACTGCCACCGAATCGGCGGCGGTCGCGGTGGTGTGGTCGTTCTTCGTCACCATGTTCATTTACCGCGACTACAAGTGGCGTGATCTGCCCAAGCTGATGCATCGGGCGGTGCGTACCATTTCCATCGTGATGATCCTGATCGGCTTTGCTGCCAGCTTCGGTTACATCCTGACGCTGATGGAAATCCCGATGAAGATCACCACCGCGTTCCTGACCCTGTCGGATAACCGCTACGTGATCCTGATGTGCATCAACGTCATGTTGTTGTTGCTGGGCACGGTGATGGACATGGCGCCGCTGATCCTTATCCTCACCCCGATCCTGCTGCCGGTGATTATCGGTATCGGTGTCGACCCGGTACATTTTGGCATGATCATGCTGGTCAACCTGGGCATCGGCCTGATCACACCGCCGGTGGGCGCGGTGCTGTTCGTGGGTGCAGCCGTGGGCAAGGTCACCATCGAAAACACCGTTAAAGCGCTGCTGCCATTCTACCTGGCACTGTTTATGGTGCTGATGCTGGTGACCTACGTTCCGGCCATCTCGCTGTGGTTGCCAAACCTGGTGCTGTAACCCCGCCTTACCCCTGTGGGAGCGAGCAAGCCCGCTCCCACAGGGATATTAAAGCGGCTCTATTTCCAGCCAAGGAGGCTGGTTGCTTATGTCTGCTCCTGCGTTGTTCCCCCGCCATATCGCAGTATTGATTCTGGTACTGCTGGCCTGCGCTTTTGCGGGCAATCATATCGCCGCCCGGATTGCCTTCGACCACGACACCGGTTTGCTGCTGGCGATTCTATGTCGTGCTGGCGTGACCTTGCTGGTATTGACCGGCCTGGTGCTATGGCAACGCGAGCGCCCTCGGCTAACCCCCGCCAACTGGCGTTGGCAATTGCTGTTGGGATTGCTGATCGCAGCACAAAGCTTCTGCATTTATTCAGCCGTGGCCCGTATCCCCGTGGCCCTGGCATTGTTGATCGGCAATATGGCACCGATCCTGCTGGTACTGCTGACCTGGGCCCTGGGCGGTGCGGCACCCACCCTGCGGGCGGCACTGCTGATGGGGCTGATCATGTGCGGCCTGGTGTTTGCCCTCGACGTGCCCGAACGTTTGTCCAGCCAGCACAGTACCGAGGCACAGTGGCTCGAAGGCATCCTCTTCGGCTTTGCTGCCGCTTGCGTGTTTGCCTGTGCGCTATGGATCACCGATCACAAACTCTCGAGCCTGCGCGGTACGGTGCGTAGCATGCTGACCATGCTTATCGTATTTTGTGCGGCAGCCCTGGCCGGAGTCAGCGGGGTGCTGCCGGGCGGGGTGTCGCTGCCCTCCTCGTCTACCGGCTGGACAGCCCTGGCCTTTCTGGTTGCGCTTTACGGGCTGGGCTTCTGCCTGTTGTTTATCTGCATGACGCGGCTGAACATGGCCCGCAACGCACCGGTAATGAACGTCGAACCGGTGGCGAGCCTGCTGTTTGGCTGGCTGATTCTTGACCAGTTGCTCAGCAGCGGCCAGATCATCGGCGGCCTGATTGTGGTCGCGGGCATTGTGATGCTGACCTGGCCGCGCAAAGCATAGATCCAGATCAATAGCCGGGAGCAAGGGCTCGACTACCATCGCGCCTTTTTTGCGAACGAACTGACTATGCGCCTTGCTCCGCCCGAACTCCTCGCCCCTGCCGGCACCCTGAAAAATATGCGCTATGCCTTCGCGTATGGCGCCGACGCGGTGTATGCGGGCCAACCACGCTACAGCTTGCGCGTGCGCAACAACGAATTCGACCACACCAACCTGGCCATTGGCATCGCCGAAGCCCAGGCTCAGGGCAAACGTTTTTACGTGGTGGTCAATATCGCCCCGCACAACGCCAAGCTGCGTACCTTTCTCAAGGATCTGGAGCCGGTAATTGCCATGGCACCGGATGCGCTGATCATGTCCGACCCGGGCCTGATCATGCTGGTGCGCAAAAACTTCCCCCATGTGCCGATTCACTTGTCGGTTCAGGCCAATACCGTGAACTGGGCCAGTGTTGAATTCTGGCGCCAGCAAGGCCTGAGCCGCATCATCCTGTCCCGGGAGTTGTCGCTGGAAGAGATCGAAGAAATCCGTCAGCAAGTACCCGATATGGAGCTGGAGATTTTCGTACATGGCGCGCTATGCATGGCCTACTCCGGGCGCTGCCTGTTATCTGGCTACATGAATAAGCGAGATGCCAACCAGGGCAGCTGCACCAATGCCTGCCGCTGGAAGTACGAGGCCAGACCGGGTACAGAAAACGAGCTGGGCAATATCGTCAATGTGGTCGAGCCAACCCTGGGCGTGGGTGCGCCGACTGACGAAGTGTTTGTGCTGAACGAAGCCAACCGTGCCGATGAACCGATGACCGCGTTCGAGGACGAACACGGTACTTACATCATGAACTCCAAGGATCTGCGTGCTGTACAGCATGTGGCGCGGCTGGCGGAAATGGGCGTGCATTCGCTGAAGATCGAGGGCCGCACCAAGTCGCACTTTTACTGCGCGCGCGCCACTCAGGTGTATCGCAAGGCGATTGATGATGCAGTGGCGGGTCGTGAATTTGATCGCAGCCTGATGACCGATCTGGAGTCCCTGGCCCAGCGCGGCTATACCGAAGGGTTCTTGCGCCGCCATGTACACGATGAATACCAGAACTACCTGCATGGCAGCTCACTGTCCCATCGTCAGCAGTTTGTCGGGGAATTGACCGGCGAACGACGCAATGGCCTGGCCGAAGTCAAAGTGAAAAACCGATTTGCTTTGGGCGATCATCTGGAGCTGATGACACCCCATGGCAACTATCACTTTGATCTGGAGCGGCTGCTTAACAGTGCAGGCTTGCCGACCCAGGTGGCGCCGGGTGATGGCCACACCGTGTACCTGCCGATCCCCGAACAGGTGGACTTGAACTACGGGTTGTTGATGCGGGATTTGACGGTGAGCGAGGTGATGGAACGTTCGGCGTGACCACTGTGGGAGCGGGCTTGCTCGCGATAGCATCGCCCGGTGTTGTCTGACAGACCGAGCCGTCAGCATCGCGAGCAAGCCCGCTCCCACAGACTGTCGTGATTGCGATTAATCGCGAAACACTTCATCCAGCAAGTTATGCATGGCGGTGAACGCCCGACCCGCAGTTTTGGCGTCGTACATCATCTTGCCCGGCACATTGGCGTGGGGGTCAGTGAACGAATGCACTGCGCCGCCATAGCTGGTCAGTTGCCAGTCCACACCCGCCGCGTTCATCTCCGCCTCAAACGCTGGTAGCTGCTCGCTTGGCACCAACGGGTCAGACGCGCCGTGCAACACCAGCACCGAGCCCTTGATGCTCTGGGCATCGATAGGGTTAGGTGTGTCCAGCGTGCCGTGGAATGACACCGCAGCTTGCAACGGTGCACCACTGCGTGCCAGTTCCAGTGAACAGCACCCGCCAAAACAGAAACCAAAGGTTGCCAGCTTGTTGCTGTCGACCTGGGCCAGGCCCTGATTTTTCAGCATGTCATACGCTGCCCACATACGCTTGCGCAGCAAGGCACGGTCATTCTTGAGCGGCATCATCGCCGCACCGGCCTCGTCGGCGTTGCCGGGCCGGGTGCCCTGGCCATACAAATCGGCGATCAGTACCACATAACCCTGTTCTGCCACCGACTTGGCAATCTCTTCGGCGCCTGCGCTGATGCCCATCCAGTTGGGCGCCATCAGCAAACCCGGCAACGGGTCTTCACGGCTCGGATCAAAGGCCAAACGGCCTTCGTAAGGTTGGCCGTCGATTTGATAAGCCACAGAGCTGACCGAAATGGATTTCATCAAAAACTCCTGAATTTGAAACAAAAAAAACCCGCCGAAGCGGGTTTTTATAGCGCGGTTAGACCGACAACTCTACTAACAATTTGTTTAGCCGACGGACATAAGCCGCAGGGTCTTTCAAACTGTCACCGGCTGCCAGGGCTGCCTGATCGAAGAGGATGTGCGACAGGTCGCCAAAACGCTCTTCACTCTGCTCTGCATCGAGTTTCTCGATCAGCGGGTGAGCCGGGTTGAACTCGAAGATAGGCTTGGACTCAGGCACTTTTTGACCGCTGGCTTCGAGGATCTGACGCATTTGCATGCCCAGATCCTGCTCACCAATGGCAAGAATCGCCGGGGAATCAGTCAGACGATGCGACACGCGCACTTCGCTGACGCTCTCGCCCAAGGCAGCCTTGATGCGCTCAACCAGACCTTCTTTGGCCTTGGCCACTTCTTCTGCCGCTTTCTTGTCCTCTTCCGAGTCCAGATTGCCCAGGTCGAGGTCACCACGGGCCACGTCGACAAAGCTCTTGCCGTCGAAGTCGCTGAGGTAGCTCATCAGCCACTCGTCGATGCGGTCGGTCAGCAGCAGGACTTCGATGCCTTTTTTGCGGAAGACTTCGAGGTGCGGGCTGTTTTTAACCTGCGCGTAGGTTTCGCCGGTCAGGTAGTAAATCTTGTCCTGACCTTCCTTGGCGCGGGCCAGGTAGTCGGTCAAGGAAACATTCTGTTCGCCGTCGTCGCCGTGGGTCGAAGCAAAACGCAGCAGACCGGCGATTTTTTCTTTGTTGGCGAAATCTTCGGCCGGACCTTCTTTCATCACCTGCCCGAAGTTTTTCCAGAAGCCCTGATATTTCTCAGGCTCGTTCTTCGCCAGTTTTTCCAGCATGTCGAGTACACGCTTGGTCAGCGCCGTCTTCATCGAGTCGATGATCGGGTCTTTTTGCAGGATTTCCCGCGACACGTTCAGCGACAGGTCGTTGGAGTCGATCACGCCCTTGATAAAGCGCAGGTACAGCGGCAGGAACGACTCGGCCTGATCCATCACGAAGACACGCTGCACATACAGCTTCAGGCCTTTAGGCGCTTCACGCTGGTACAGATCAAACGGTGCACGGGCCGGAACGTAGAGCAGCGAGCTGTATTCAAGCTTGCCCTCAACCTTGTTGTGGCTCCAGGCCAGCGGGTTCTCGTAGTCATGGGCAATGTGCTTGTAGAACTCCTGATATTCCTCGTCCTTTACTTCAGTACGAGGACGGGTCCACAGAGCACTTGCCCGGTTGACGGTTTCCCATTCCAGTGCAGGCGCTTCTTCGCCTTCGGCAACGGTCTGCTCTTTAGGCAGTTCGATAGGCAGGGCGATATGGTCGGAGTACTTCTTGATGATGTTGCGCAGGCGCCAGCCGTCAGCGAATTCGGATTCGCCAGGCTTGAGGTGCAGCACGATTTTGGTGCCGCGGTCGGCCTTCTCGACGGTGGCCACTTCAAACTCGCCTTCGCCCTTCGAAGACCAGTGCACGCCCTCGCTTGCCGGGGTACCGGCACGGCGGCTGTACACGTCAACCTTGTCGGCAACGATAAAGGCCGAGTAGAAACCCACGCCGAACTGACCGATCAGGTGCGAATCTTTTTTCTGGTCGCCGGTGAGGTTTTTCATGAAGTCGGCAGTGCCGGACTTGGCGATCGTACCCAGGTGGGTGATCACGTCATCGCGGTTCATGCCGATACCGTTGTCTTCGAGGGTGACGGTGTTGGCGTCTTTGTCGAAGCTCACACGGATTTTAAGCTCGGCACCGCCCTCCAGCAGATCTGGCTTGGACAGTGCTTCAAAACGTAATTTGTCGACAGCATCAGAGGCGTTCGAGATCAGTTCGCGAAGGAAGATTTCCTTGTTGGAGTACAGCGAATGGATCATGAGGTGCAGCAGTTGCTTGACCTCGGTCTGGAAGCCCAGGGTTTCTTTTTGAGTTTCCACGCTCATTGTTATCAAACTCCGATTGGATGGCAGTGGCCACGCCCGTAAGGGTTAGCGGCGGGATGTGATGAAAGTTGGGGCCAATGATGCAAATTTCAAGGGCCGAACCAGTGGCTCAAGTTTTTTACCAATATTTCCGCCCGCGCTGCTTTACTTATATATGTGTTCGAGCATGGAACTTAAGCCATCAGCCCATGCTCAAACGCCCCGTAGATCTACTCATAAGGAGAAACACCCCATGCGTAATACTTTTGCTGTTGCCTTGATGCTGGCTGCTTCGCTTGGCCTGGCTGCCTGCGACAAAAAATCCGAAGACAAAGCCCAGGACGCTGCCCAGCATTCTGAGCAAGCGCAAGAAAAAATGTCTGAAGCACAAGACAAAGTAAACGACGCGGCCAAAGAGAACGCCGAAGCTGCAAAAGCACAAGCCGAGTCCAATAAAGCCGCTGCTGAAGAAGCCGGCCAGACTGCTCCGGTTGCACCTGCGGCAACTACAGAAAGCAAGTAACACGACTTTCTGCGATATAAAACCAAGCCCGCCAAGTGCGGGCTTTGTTGTATCTGAACGTTAATGGCTAGTGTTTGCATGCTTGAACACACGCCCATTAAAAAAGCCCTGCATCCATTAAGATGCAGGGCTTTTTTATTGACTCGGCAACGCTTTTGGCGAACCGGGTAATTACGCCATTGCTTCAACTCGTTTGCCCAGCAGACGGTCGCAGATAACTGCGCCCAGCAGGGTCACAAGACTAGGCACCAGCCACGCCAGGCCCTGCTCGCTAAATGGCATATTGGCCAATTGGGCCGGAATCCACTCACCCAGGCCAGCACCTTTAAGCGCGTCGATCGAGCCAAAGAAGAACGACACCAGCATGACCGGACCAACGATCCGGCTCTGGGCATTCCACAGGCCTTTGCAGAAACTCAGCGCCACCAACACGATGCAAGGCGGGTAGATCGCCGTCAGCAACGGGATGGAAAACGCAATCAACTGGGTCAAGCCAAGGTTCGACACGGCCAGCGAAAACAGCGCAAGGATGATCACCAGCGTCTTGTAAGACAGTGGCAGCACAGTACTGAAGTATTCAGCGCAGGCACAGGTCAGGCCAACGGCCGTTACCAGGCAAGCCAGTGCAATCAGTACGGCAAGGAAACCGCTGCCCAGCGAACCGAAGGTGTGTTGTACATAGGCGTGCAGTACCGCCGCACCATTGGTTGCACCCGCCGCCACTTCATGGCTGCCCGCACCCAGGCGGAACAGGCTGATGTAGACCAGCGCCAGGCCGACACCGGCGATCAGGCCGGCAATGATGGCGTAGCGGGTAATCAGCTTGGGTGATTCAACACCACGGGAACGGATGGCATTCACGATCACGATACCGAACACCAGCGCACCCAGGGTATCCATGGTCAAGTAGCCATTGATAAAACCCTGGGAGAACGGTGCGGCCACGTACTCGGGGGTCGCGACGCCAACATCACCTGCAGGCAAGGCAACGGCAGCAATGCCGAGAATGGCCAGGGCGATGATCTTCAACGGAGCAAGGAAGCGCCCTACCGTGTCCAGCAGGCGACCCGGGTACAACGACACGAAAAACACGATCAGGAAGTACACCGAGCTGTACAGAAACAGCGCCAGTGGGCTTTCACCGGTCAAAGGTGCCAGGCCGACTTCAAAGGATACGGTGGCGGTACGCGGGGTCGCGAACAACGGGCCAACAGCCAGATAGGCCACGGCTGCCAACAAGCCCCCGGCGATCTTGCCGATCGGGCTGCTCAGTGCGTCCATGCCGCCACCGACCTTGGCCAGGGCAATAACGGTGACTACCGGCAGACCGACTGCGGTGATCAGGAAGCCCAATGCAGCCATCCAGACGTTAGGTCCGGCCTGCAGGCCAACGATTGGCGGGAAAATGATGTTGCCTGCCCCAACGAACAGGGCAAAAGTCATAAACCCAAGTGCCAGGATGTCCTGGCCTTTCAATACTTTCATTACGGAAATACCACACTACTGAATCGGGATTTAGAGGGGAATTTCCCGTGCGGATGTGGGAAATGCTGTCGATCCGTATAAGACCAACCCTTCTAGCGCGTGGCTTCCTTTTGGGATGCACACGCAGAACTGCGGAATGCTGGCAAGATTACCGAGTTTTTTCCTACAGCGCACTGTTAGAGGGCGGACTGTCCGATGAACGAACGCAGTTGTCGCCTGGACGACATCGAAAAATGCTTTGGTGTGGTTTTGCCTGCCCTGGATAGCTCAAAACCGCACGTTGTGGGAGCGGGCTTGCCCGCGATGGTAACGACGCGATTTATCTGAATGACCGCGGCGCCTGCATCGCGAGCAAGCCCGCTCCCACAAGGGTTTTGCTTGACCCCAAACGCACAAAGGCCACCCGAAGGTGGCCTTTGCCTGGTAGAGCAGTCAGTTAAGCGCGAGGCTTACTTCATTGCCCAGCCAGTCAGCTCGGACAGAGCCTTGCCGATGTCTGCCAGCGAACGCACGGTTTTTACGCCTGCGTCTTCCAGGGCAGCAAACTTCTCGTCTGCAGTACCCTTGCCGCCAGAGATGATTGCGCCTGCGTGGCCCATGCGCTTGCCTGGAGGGGCAGTCACACCAGCGATGTAGGAAACAACCGGCTTGGTCACGTTTGCCTTGATGTAGGCAGCCGCTTCTTCTTCAGCCGAACCGCCGATCTCACCGATCATAACGATCGCTTCGGTCTTCGGGTCTTCCTGGAACAGCTTCAGGATGTCGATGAAGTTGGAACCAGGGATCGGGTCACCACCGATGCCTACGCAAGTCGACTGGCCGAAACCGGCGTCAGTGGTTTGCTTTACAGCTTCGTAAGTCAGGGTGCCGGAACGCGACACGATGCCTACTTTGCCTGGCAAGTGAATGTGACCTGGCATGATGCCGATCTTGCATTCGCCTGGCGTGATAACGCCCGGGCAGTTAGGGCCGATCAGGGTAACACCCAGTTCGTCGCACTTAACTTTGCAGTCCAGCATGTCCAGGGTAGGAATGCCTTCAGTGATGCACACGATCAGCTTGATGCCGCCGAACGCTGCTTCAAGGATCGAGTCCTTGCAGAAAGGAGCCGGTACGTAGATAACGCTGGCGGTTGCGCCAGTTGCTTCTACGGCTTCTTTCACGGTGTTGAAAACAGGCAGGTCCAGGTGAGTGGTGCCGCCTTTGCCCGGAGTAACGCCACCAACCATCTTGGTGCCGTATTCGATGGCTTGCTGGGTGTGGAAGCTGCCCTGCGAACCGGTGATGCCCTGGCAGATAACTTTGGTGTCTTTATTGATCAGGACGCTCATTACTTGCCCTCCGCAGCTTTAACAACTTGTTGAGCAGCGTCGGTCAAGCTGGTAGCAGCGATGATGTTCAAACCGCTTTCTGCCAGTACTTTAGCGCCCAGATCAGCGTTGTTGCCTTCAAGGCGCACAACTACCGGGATTTTCACGCCGACTTCTTTCACTGCACCGATGATGCCTTCGGCAATCATGTCGCAACGAACGATGCCGCCGAAGATGTTAACCAGCACTGCTGCGACATTGCTGTCGGACAGGATGATTTTGAACGCTTCGGTAACGCGTTCTTTGGTAGCACCACCGCCAACGTCGAGGAAGTTGGCTGGCTTGCCGCCATGCAGGTTAACGATGTCCATGGTGCCCATGGCCAGACCAGCGCCGTTAACCATGCAGCCGATGTTGCCTTCCAGCGCTACGTAGTTCAGTTCGAACTTGGCAGCGTGCGCTTCGCGCGGATCGTCTTGCGACGGATCGTGGAAAGTTTTCAGCTTAGGCTGACGGTACATGGCGTTTGCGTCGATGTTGATTTTGGCATCGAGGCAGTGCAGATCGCCGTCAGTCTTGATAACCAGCGGGTTCACTTCCAGCAGGGCCAGATCGTGATCCTTGAACAGTTTGGCCAGACCTACGAAGATCTTGGCGAACTGAGCAACTTGCTTGCCTTCCAGACCCAGCTGGAAAGCCAACTCGCGACCCTGGAATGGCTGTGCGCCAACCAGTGGATCGATCGTTGCTTTCAGAATTTTTTCTGGAGTGTCGTGAGCGATTTTCTCGATGTCCACGCCACCTTCGGTGGAAGCCATGAACACGATACGACGGCTCGAACGGTCAACGACAGCGCCCAGGTACAGCTCTTTAGCGATATCAGTGCACGACTCAACCAGGATCTTGGTGACCGGCTGACCATTGGCGTCAGTCTGGTAAGTCACCAGACGCTTGCCCAACCACTGTTGTGCGAATGCTTTAGCGTCTTCTTTGCTGCGAACCAGCTTAACGCCGCCCGCTTTACCGCGACCACCTGCGTGAACCTGGGCTTTTACAACCCATTCGGTCCCACCGATTTTGTCGCAAGCTTCTGCGGCTGCTTCCGGGGTGTCTACTGCATAACCCTTGGATACTGGCAGGCCGTATTCAGCGAACAGCTGCTTACCCTGATACTCGTGAAGATTCATGCTTTTTACCGTCTTCGTTAGGTACTGCGCATTCGGCGCTGCACTACTATTAGTGCCGCACCACCTGTGACTGCTGCTTGTGCTGTTTCAACAAACCCGACATCCGCTTGAGCGGAGCCGGGCCCGGTTAAAACAAGACAAGACTGCGTCCGGCGGAAGTTCCGCGGTGAGGCTTGCTAGCAAGGCTCACGACGGGCAAACCGCCGTGGTTTCTTATTGTCTGGTCTTAACGTTTCTTACGGTTGGCAATGTGGATGGCGCCGCCATTCACAGCCAGTGCTGCTTCGTGCAAGGCTTCGGACAGGGTCGGATGGGAGAAAACCATCATGCCCAGATCTTCAGCGCTGGTGCCGAATTCCATACCGATCGCGCCCTGCTGTACCAGCTCTGCAGCGCTCGGGCCAATCACGTGGACGCCCAGTACGCGGTCAGTTTTGGCATCAGCAATGACTTTGACAAAGCCACCGGTGTCGTTTGCTGCCATGGCACGGCCACTGGCGGCGAACGGGAAGGTGCCGACGTTAACCTCAACGCCTTCAGCTTTCAAGGCCTGCTCGGTTTTACCAACCCACGCGATCTCCGGGTGAGTGTAAATAACCGATGGAATCAGGTCGTAGTTCATCTCGGTCTTGTGACCTTTGATGCGCTCGACAACCATGATGCCTTCTTCGGAAGCCTTGTGTGCCAGCATCATGCCGCGAACCACGTCACCAATGGCGAATACGCCCGGTACGCTGGTTGCGCAATGATCGTCAACAAACACGAAACCGCGCTCGTCGATGGTCACGCCGCTGTCAGCTGCCAGCAACTCGGTAGTCACCGGACGGCGACCCACGGCTACGATCAGCTTGTCGAAGGTGATGGTCTGTTCGCCGTTGGCGTCGGTGTAGGTCACAACGACTTCTTCGCCGTTAACCTTGGAACCGGTAACGCGAGCGCCCAGCTTGATGTCCAGACCTTGTTTGGTCAGGGTTTTGTAGGCTTCTTTCGAAACGGCAGCGTCAGCAGCCATCAAGAAGGTGTCCAGGGCTTCCAGAACAGTCACTTCAGCGCCCAGACGGGACCATACCGAACCCAGTTCCAGACCGATCACGCCAGCGCCGATAACGCCCAGACGTTTTGGCACGGACTGGAATTCCAGGGCGCCGGTCGAATCAACGATCACGTTGTTGTCGACTGGAGCAGGTGGAATGTCGATCGGACGCGAGCCCGAAGCCAGAATCACGTTCTCGGCTTCGATGATTTCAACGCTGCCGTCTGGCTTGGTCAGCTCAACACGCTTGCCGGCCAGCAGTTTGCCGTGGCCTTGCAGGGAAGTAACGCCGTTGGCCTTGAACAGGGTCGCAACGCCGGAAGTCAGACCTTTAACGATGTTGGCTTTACGGCCAACCATCGCAGCAACGTCCATCTTCACTTCACCGGTGGTGATGCCGTGGATGGCGAATGCATCCTTGGCTTCGTGGTACTTCCAGGAGCTGTCCAGCAGCGCCTTGGATGGAATGCAGCCAACGTTCAGGCAAGTACCGCCCAGCGCCAGTTTGCCTTCCTTGTCGGTGTATTTTTCGATGCAAGCAGTCGAAAGGCCCAGTTGCGCGGCCTTGATGGCTGCAACATAGCCGCCAGGGCCCGCACCAATCACTACAACGTCAAATTTCTGAGACATGAAAATAGATCCTCTATTAGCTACAAGCTGTCAGCAGCAAACTGCAAGCCAAAGCCAGACTGCTTTTTCCCGCAGCCTGGCACCTGAAACTTGCAGCAGCTTCTATTAGATATCCAGCAGCAGACGAGCCGGGTCTTCCAGCAGGTTTTTGATTGCTACCAGGAAACTTACAGCTTCTTTGCCATCGATCAAGCGGTGATCGTAAGACAGAGCCAAATACATCATCGGACGGATAACTACCTGACCGTTGACTGCCATTGGACGCTGAAGGATGTTGTGCATGCCCAGGATCGCGGCTTGCGGCGGGTTAACGATCGGGGTCGACATCATCGAACCGAAAGTACCACCGTTGGTGATAGTGAAAGTACCACCGGTCATTTCGTCGATCGACAGTTTGCCGTCACGGGCTTTTTTACCGTAGGCAGCGATGCCGCCTTCGATTTCAGCCAGGCTCATCAGTTCGGCGTTACGCAGAACCGGAACCACCAGACCACGGTCGCTGGAAACAGCTACACCGATGTCGGCGAAGCCGTGGTAAACGATGTCGGAACCGTCGATCGAGGCGTTAACGGCCGGGAAGCGTTTCAGTGCTTCGGTAGCTGCTTTCACGAAGAACGACATGAAGCCCAGGCGTACGCCGTTGTGGGACTTCTCGAACAGATCCTTGTACTTCGAACGCAGTGCCATGATTTCAGTCATGTCCACTTCGTTGAAAGTGGTCAGCATCGCCATGTTCGACTGAGCTTCAACCAGACGCTTGGCCACGGTGGCACGAACGCGGGTCATCGGAACGCGTTTTTCTACGCGGTCGCCAGCAGCGAATACCGGAGCGGCAGCGGCAGGTGCAGCGGCCTTGGCCGGCGCAGCAGCAGGAGCGGCTTTTTTGGCAGCTACCGCAGCAACTACGTCTTCCTTGGTCACACGACCGCCTTTGCCAGTACCGGCAACGGAAGCGATGTTGATACCGTTTTCTTCAGCGATCTTGCGTGCAGCCGGAGCAGCAACAGGATCGTCTTCGCCATCGGCAGCAGGAGCAGCAGCCTGGGCGGCCGGTGCAGCGGCAGCAGCAGGAGCGGCAGCAGCAGCGCCGCCTTCAACGATGGAGCCCAGCACTTCGTCGGACAGAACGGTGTCGCCTTCGTTCTTGACGATAGCGCCCAGCACGCCGTCAGCAGTGGCCAGTACTTCCAGCACTACCTTGTCGGTTTCGATGTCGACAATCAGGTCGTCGCGCTTTACAGCGTCGCCCGGTTGTTTGTGCCAGGTGGCAACGGTGCCATCGGCAACCGATTCCGGAAATGTTGGGGCTTTGATCTCGATAGCCATGTTCTTTGGTTCCTTAAATTCGGTTTCAGTGCGCGAAGGCGTTAAACAGTGAACGCGTCTTGCAACAGTTTTGCCTGTTGCTCAGCGTGCATCGATGCGTAACCACAAGCAGGTGCAGCAGAAGCGTCACGGCCCGCGTACTCGAGTACGAGCGACTTGTCGTGACCGCTGATGATGCGGCGCATGTGATGCTGGCTGCAGTACCAGGCACCCTGGTTCATCGGCTCTTCCTGACACCAGACAATATGCTTGGCGTTTTTGTACGGAGCCAGGACTTCAATCAAGTCGTCCTCAGGGAACGGGTACAGCTGCTCAAGACGCACGATAGCGATGTCATCACGACCTTCGGCACGGCGTTTTTCCAACAGGTCGTAGTAGACCTTGCCGCTACACAGCACGATACGACCGACGTTCGCCGGATCCTGCGCATCGATTTCCGGAATAACGGTCTGGAACGAACCTTCGGCCAGATCTTCCAGGGTCGAGATTGCCAGTTTGTGACGCAGCAACGACTTCGGTGTCAGGACGATCAGCGGCTTGCGCAGCGGACGGATAACCTGACGGCGCAACAGATGGTAGATCTGTGCCGGAGTGGTCGGTACGCACACCTGAATGTTGTGCTCGGCACACAATTGCAGGTAACGCTCAAGACGTGCAGAGGAGTGCTCCGGGCCCTGACCTTCATAACCGTGTGGCAGCAGCATGGTCAGACCGCACAGACGGCCCCACTTGTGCTCACCGCTGGTGATGAACTGGTCGATTACAACCTGGGCGCCGTTGGCGAAGTCGCCGAACTGGGCTTCCCAGATCACCAGCGCGTTAGGCGTGGTGGTGGAATAGCCGTATTCGAACGCCAGGACCGCTTCCTCGGACAGCAGCGAGTCGTACAGGTCAAAGCGAGGCTGACCTTCGAACAGGTGCTTCAGGGGAATATAGGTGCCAGCATCTTTCTGGTTGTGCAACACGGCGTGACGGTGCGAGAACGTACCGCGACCAATGTCCTGACCGGTCATGCGAATCGGGTGACCTTCGAACTGCAGGGTTGCATATGCCATGGTTTCGGCATAACCCCAGTTGATCGGCAGGCCGCCGGCTTGCATTTTTTGACGATCTTCGTAGATCTTCGCAACCTGGCGCTGAACCACAAAGCCTTCTGGAATTTCCAGCAGCTTGGCAGACAGTTCTTGCAGGGTTTTCAGATCGAAACGGGTGTCGTGACGCGCAGTCCAGGCGTGGCCCAGATACGGACGCCAGTCCACGAACAGCTCTTTGTTCGGTTCCTTGACCAGACTTTTCACAACATGCAGGCCGTTGTCCAGCGCGTTGCGGTATTCGTCGATCTTGGCCTGAACGCGTTCTGCGTCCACCACTTTCTCTTGTGTCAGGCGCTCGGCATACAGCTCACGGGTGGTGCGCTGCTTGGCGATCTGCTGATACATCAGCGGCTGGGTACCGTTTGGTTCATCGGCCTCGTTGTGACCGCGACGGCGGTAGCAGAACAGGTCGATCACGACGTCACGCTTGAACTGCATGCGGTAGTCGATAGCCAGCTGAGTCACGAACAATACGGCTTCCGGATCATCACCATTGACATGGAGGATCGGCGCCTGAATCATTTTCGCGACGTCAGTGCAGTACTCGGTAGAACGGGAGTCTTCCGGATTGCTGATGGTGAAGCCGACCTGGTTGTTGATCACCAGGTGAACCGTACCGCCAGTCTTGAAGCCGCGAGTCTGCGACATCTGGAAGGTTTCCATGACCACGCCCTGACCTGCGAAGGCAGCATCACCGTGGATGGAAATTGGCAGTACCTTTTCACCGGTGCTGTCGTTACGACGGTCCTGGCGAGCGCGTACAGACCCTTCAACCACTGGAGAAACGATTTCCAGGTGGGAGGGGTTAAACGCCATTGCCAGGTGAACTTCACCACCGGCAGTCATGACGTTGGAGGAGAAGCCCTGGTGGTATTTAACGTCACCGGAACCCAACTCGATCTTTTTCTTGCCTTCGAACTCGTCGAACAGCTCGCGCGGGTTTTTGCCGAAGGTGTTCACCAATACGTTCAGGCGACCACGGTGGGCCATGCCGATAACGATTTCCTTGGTGCCGTAGTTGCCCGAACGCTGGATCAGCTCGTCCAGCAAAGGAATCAGGCTTTCGCCGCCTTCCAGGCCGAAACGCTTGGTGCCCGGGTATTTGGTCCCCAGGTACTTTTCCAGACCTTCAGCAGCAGTCACGCGCTCAAGCAGATGGCTTTTGACTTCAGCCGAGTAAGTCGGGCGGCCGCGTACGCTTTCGAGGCGCTGTTCAAACCAGTGGCGCTGCTCGGAATCGACGATGTGCGTGAACTCTGCGCCAATGGTGCGGCAATATGTCTGCTGCAACGCTTCGAGAATTTCGCGTAGGCTCGCTTCCTCTTTGCCGATATACAGGTCGCCGGCACGGAAGGTCGTATCAAGATCGGCATTGGTCAAGCCGTAATGATTGATCGACAGGTCTGCAGGTGCAGGACGCTGCCACAGCCCCAGCGGATCAAGCTGGGCTGCCTGGTGGCCGCGCATCCGATAGGCCTGGATCAATCGCAGCACTTCAACCTGCTTCTTCTCGTGCTCACTGCTCACGCTCCCGGCAGAAACCGGTTGAGCGCGGCGCTGGTTCTTTGCCAGCAGCACGAAATGGTCGCGGATTGTGGAGTGCGAAACATCGTTGGCAGAGTTGCCTTCAACAGGCAACGTCTGAAATTTGGTGCGCCATTCTTCTGGCACAGCGTTAGGGTCGTGCAGGTAGAGCTCATAGAGCTCTTCCACATAGGCAGCGTTACCACCTGAAAGATAGCCGCTGTTCCACATGCGCTGCATCACGCTTTCTTGCATGCTTGGTCACCCTCGGTTAGGGGACACCATCGACGAGAACACCAGAGCATGCTTGAGAAAGTCCGAATACAGCGACTAAAACAAGCCACTTAGGATCACGCTGATAGTCCGGGTACCAGCCCGGATGCCCCTGCTGGTCTCATTTCTTCAAAATAAGAGCCGCAGCTTTATGAGCTGTTGCTCAGGTTAAAACTACGGCGCCGGTTGAAGCCTGCGCCGTAGCATCTACGGTTACAGCGGTGCTGCGGTACTGCTTTGGATCACACGCCGCTTTGCAGCAGCATGCTACGCACGTGACCGATGGCCTTAGTCGGGTTCAGGCCCTTCGGACACACGTTTACGCAGTTCATGATCCCGCGGCAGCGGAATACGCTGAACGGGTCATCCAGCGAAGCCAGGCGCTCACTGGTCTTGGTGTCACGGCTGTCAGCCAGGAAACGATAGGCTTGCAGCAGTGCAGCAGGGCCCAGGAACTTGTCCGGGTTCCACCAGAAGGACGGGCACGAGGTCGAGCAGCAAGCGCACAGGATGCACTCGTACAGACCGTCGAGCTTTTCACGCTCTTCTGGTGATTGCAGACGTTCGATGGCCGGAGCCGGCGTGTCGTTCTGCAGGAACGGCTTAACTTTCTCGTATTGCTTGTAGAAGATGCTCATATCGACGACCAGGTCACGGATAACCGGCAAACCTGGCAGTGGACGAACGATCAGCTTGTTGCCTTTAACGACAGCGGACAGCGGCGTTACACACGCCAGGCCGTTCTTGCCGTTGATGTTCATGCCGTCGGAGCCGCAAACGCCCTCACGGCAAGAGCGACGATAGGAGAAACCCTCGTCCTGCTCTTTGATCAGGGCCAGTACGTCCAGCACCATCAGGTCTTTACCGTTGGTATTGACCTCGAATTCCTGCATGAACGGAGCGGCGTCCTGATCAGGGTTGTAACGATAAACACTGACTTTCAACATATCGGCCACCCTTAGTAAGTACGAACCATTGGCTCGAAGGTCGGAACGGTTTTCGGCGAGAAGTTCACCGCACGCTTGGCTACGCGCTTGTCACCCGGGAAGTACAGGGTGTGGCACAGCCAGTTAACGTCGTCACGATCTTCGAAGTCTTCACGGGCGTGAGCACCGCGCGATTCCTTACGAACTTCAGCAGCGATTGCAGTCGCTTCAGCCACTTCGAGCAGGTTTTGCAGCTCAAGGGCTTCGATACGGGCCGTGTTGAACGCCTGGCTCTTATCGTTGATTTTCACGTTGGCGATGCGCTTGCGCAGATCAGCCAGCTGAGCAATACCCTTCTGCATGTATTCGCCGGTACGGAATACACCGAAGTAGTTCTGCATGCAGCTTTGCAGCTCTTTACGCAGGGTTGCCACGTCTTCGCCGTCGGTACGCGAGTTCAGGCCGTCCAGACGTGCCAGGGCAGCGTCGATGTCGGACTGGCGTGGACGAGCGTAATCAACGCCTTCTTTAAGGGTCTGTTCAAGGAACAGGCCGGCAGCACGACCGAATACCACCAGGTCGAGCAGCGAGTTGCCGCCCAGACGGTTGGCACCGTGTACGGATACGCAAGCCACTTCACCTACTGCAAACAGGCCAGGGATGATCTGGTCGTTGCCGTCGGCGTCCTGAGTGATCGCCTGACCATGAATGTTGGTGGCAACGCCGCCCATCATATAGTGGCAAGTCGGAACCACTGGAACCGGAGCCAATACCGGGTCAACGTGTGCGAACGTTTTCGACAGTTCGCAGATACCTGGCAGACGGCTGTGCAGCACTTCCTCACCGAGGTGATCGAGCTTCAGCATTACGTGGTCGCCATCAGGACCGCAACCGTTGCCCGCGATGATTTCCTTAACCATCGAGCGAGCAACAACGTCACGACCAGCAAGGTCTTTGGCGTTCGGAGCATAACGCTCCATGAAACGCTCGCCATGCTTGTTGATCAGGTAGCCACCTTCACCACGGCAACCTTCGGTAACCAGTACACCGGCGCCGGCAATACCGGTCGGGTGGAACTGCCACATTTCGATGTCCTGTACCGGCACGCCAGCACGCAGCGCCATGCCAATACCGTCGCCGGTGTTGATCAGGGCGTTGGTGGTGGACGAGTAGATACGGCCTGCACCGCCAGTCGCCAGTACGGTCGCGTTAGCGCGAACGTAAGAGGTTTCACCGGTTTCGATGCAGATAACGATCATGCCGACGAAATCGCCAGCCTCGTTCTTAACCAGATCGACACCGTAGTATTCGTTCAGGAATACAGTGCCGGCCTTGAGGTTGGCCTGGTACAGGGTGTGCAACAGCGCGTGACCGGTACGGTCGGCTGCAGCGCAAGTACGGGCAGCCTGGCCGCCTTTGCCGAAGTCCTTGGACTGACCGCCGAAAGGACGCTGGTAGATACGACCCTGTTCGGTACGGGAGAACGGCAGACCCATGTGCTCGAGCTCGAACACGGCTTCCGGACCTACGGAACACATGTATTCGATAGCGTCCTGGTCACCGATATAGTCGGAACCCTTGACGGTATCGTACATGTGCCAGCGCCAGTCATCGTTTGGATCTGCAGACGCGATCGCGCAGGTGATGCCACCCTGGGCCGATACGGTGTGCGAACGAGTCGGGAAAACCTTGGTGATTACAGCAGTCTTGTGACCGCCTTGAGCCAGCTGCAGAGCAGCGCGCATGCCGGCACCGCCGCCGCCAATGATGATGGCGTCGAACGAAAGTGTATTTACTGTGTTAGCCATGAATCAGATACCCCAAAGAATCTGCACACCCCAGACGAAGTAAGCGAACATTGCAACGCCGCAGACTGCCTGGAAGAGGAAACGTACTGCTGTGGCGGACTTGCCCAGCGCCATTGGCGTCAGGTAGTCGGTCGCGATGGTCCACATGCCGACCCAGGCGTGTGCGCCCAGAGCAACAAGGGCCAGCAGGCTGAAAATACGCATCCAGTTGCTTGCGAACAGCTCATGCCATTGGGCGTAGCCAATGCCAGGGTTCGCAACGAGGTACCCGATCAGGAAGATGAAATAAGCCGCTAGAACAACCGCAGACACACGTTGTGCCATCCAGTCATAGAGGCCCGAACGCGACAGGTTCGTAACGCTGGTTACCATATCCAAACTCCCGCCAGAACAATCATCACCACGGAAATGACGATTACGATTTTCGAGCCCAGTCGGCCGCCTTCAAGCGTCTCACCGATGCCCATGTCCATGATCAAGTGGCGCACACCGGCAACCAGGTGATACAGCAAGGCAGAGAGCAGGCCCCACGCAACGAATTTGGCCAGCGGACTGGTCAAGCATGCCTTCACCTCGGCATAACCTTCTTCGGAACCCAGGGATTTGCTCAATGCATAAAGCATGATGCCCAGGCCGAGAAAAAGAATGATGCCCGATACACGGTGCAGAAATGACGTAACGCCGGTGATGGGGAGTTTGATGGTCCTTAGGTCTAGGTTTACAGGTCGTTGGCTATTCACGGCTTTTTTCACACTGAAGAGCCCCTAACAATCAGGGCAAGTTTGTTGGGATGCGCACTGGTCAGGTACCCACCACCCGGGAGTGACGACCCCCATCTAAACAGGCCCAAAAGCCTCTGGCGGTCGGCTGCCGAGTATAGACAGTTAGGTTACTAATGACAACGCAAACACCCACCCCCTAATAGCGCATTGCGCTCTTGGCATAAAAGGCGTAAACGGCTGGGATATTCGCGAAAAAACGCTTCTCAAAGCCTTGTACAGCAAGACTTTAGGCAAATTGACATTCGAATTTATCTCACTATAGTGGTGCGGGCCCTGCGTGGGGGGTCTGTCTGATGATTTCAAGCATAAATAGGAGGCCACATGGCTGACAAAAAAGCGCAGTTGATCATCGAGGGCGCAGCCCCCGTCGAGCTGCCCATTTTAACTGGCACCGTGGGTCCCGATGTAATCGATGTGCGAGGCCTGACGGCCACGGGCCGATTCACATTTGACCCTGGCTTCATGTCGACCGCATCTTGCGAGTCGAAGATCACCTATATTGATGGTGACAACGGTATCCTGCTGCACCGTGGCTACCCGATCGAACAGCTGGCTGAACACTCTGACTATCTTGAGACCGCTTACCTGCTGCTGAACGGCGAACTGCCGACCGCAGAGCAGAAGGCTCAATTTGTCAGCACCGTGAAGAACCACACCATGGTTCACGAGCAGTTGAAGACTTTCTTCAACGGCTTCCGTCGTGACGCCCACCCGATGGCGGTCATGTGCGGTGTAGTCGGCGCCCTCTCGGCCTTCTACCACGACTCCCTGGACATCAATAACCCGCAGCATCGCGAAATTTCCGCGATCCGCCTGGTTGCCAAGATGCCGACGCTTGCAGCGATGGTTTACAAGTACTCCATGGGTCAACCCATGATGTACCCGCGTAACGACCTGACCTACGCCGAAAACTTCCTGCACATGATGTTCAACACGCCGTGCGAGATCAAACCGATCAGCCCGGTACTGGCCAAGGCAATGGACAAGATCTTTATCCTGCATGCCGACCACGAACAGAATGCGTCGACCTCTACCGTGCGCCTGGCGGGTTCTTCGGGTGCCAACCCGTTCGCCTGTATTGCTGCCGGTATCGCTGCACTGTGGGGCCCTGCCCACGGCGGCGCCAACGAAGCCGTGCTGACCATGCTCGACGAAATTGGCGATGTGTCCAACATCGACAAGTTCATCGCCAAGGCCAAGGACAAAAACGATCCGTTCAAGCTGATGGGCTTCGGTCACCGGGTTTACAAAAACCGTGACCCACGCGCCACTGTCATGAAAAAGACCTGCGACGAAGTTCTCAAGGAACTGGGCATCACCAACGATCCGCAACTCGAACTGGCCATGCGCCTGGAAGAGATCGCCCTGACCGACCCGTACTTCATCGAACGTTCGCTGTACCCGAACGTCGACTTCTACTCGGGGATCATCCTCAAGGCGATCGGCATTCCGACCAGCATGTTCACCGTGATCTTCGCCCTGTCCCGTACAGTGGGCTGGATCTCGCACTGGAAAGAAATGCTCTCCAGCCCGTACAAGATTGGCCGTCCGCGCCAGCTGTACACCGGCTACGAGCAGCGTGACATCACCAAGCTGGAAGACCGCAAGTAAGGCATATCCCACGATAGTGCCCTGATTGCAGACAATACGGCCTCTATTTATAGAGGCCGTATTTTTTTGTGTGTGCGTCCTGTAGCAGCTGCTACGGAACTTCGCACTTGCACAGCGAGAATAGGCACAAAAAAATCCCCCTGCCTTGCGACAGGGGGATTCGATTAAACATACTGTCTATTAGGGATTAATGATCCACCGCACCGCTCGCCCCCAACCCCGTCTGCGAACGCACAAACTGCGGGAAGAACAACGCACGCTCCTTCTCTGCCGATTTGGACTTGTCCGTAATGGAGAAGAACCAGATACCCGCAAACGCGATGATCATGGAGAACAGCGCCGGGTACTCGTAAGGGAAGATGGCCTTTTCATGATGCAGGATCTGCACCCAGATGGTCGGGCCCAGGATCATCAGGCCAACCGCGCTTACCAGCCCCATCCAGCCGCCTATCATGGCGCCACGGGTGGTCAGGTTTTTCCAGTACATGGATAGCAGCAAGACCGGGAAGTTGCAGCTCGCAGCAATGGAGAACGCCAGGCCCACCATAAACGCGATGTTCTGGCTTTCAAACAAGATACCCAAGCCAATTGCCAGTACCGCCAATGCAATAGTGGTGATCTTCGAGACCCGAATCTCTTCCTTGTCGTTGGCCTTGCCCTTTTTGATCACGCTGGCATACAGGTCATGGGACACCGCAGAAGCGCCCGCCAGGGTCAGCCCCGCAACAACCGCCAGAATGGTGGCGAAAGCCACTGCCGAAATAAAGCCCAGGAACATGCTGCCGCCAACCGCGTCCGCAAGGTGCACAGCCGCCATGTTGTTACCACCCAGCAAGGCGCCAGCCGCGTCCTTGAAGTCCGGGTTGGTACTGACCAGGATGATTGCGCCAAAACCGATGATAAAGGTCAGGATATAGAAGTAGCCAATAAAGCCCGTTGCGTAGAACACGCTCTTGCGCGCTTCCTTGGCATCGCTCACGGTAAAGAAGCGCATCAGGATATGTGGCAGGCCAGCAGTACCGAACATCAGGGCCAAACCGAGGGAGAATGCAGAGATAGGATCTTTGACCAACCCGCCCGGGCTCATGATTGCTTCACCTTTAGGGTGAATCTTCACTGCTTCGGCGAACAGTGCGTTGAAGTCAAAGTTCACATGCTTCATGACCATCACGGCCATGAACGTGGCACCCGACAGCAACATGACCGCCTTGATGATCTGCACCCAGGTAGTTGCCAGCATGCCGCCGAACAACACATACATGCACATCAGGATACCTACCAGGATCACCGCAACGTGGTAATCCAGACCAAACAACAACTGGATCAGCTTGCCGGCACCGACCATTTGCGCAATCAGGTAGAACGCTACCACCACCAGCGAACCACAGGCTGACAACGAGCGAATCTGGGTTTGCCCCAAACGGTACGAGGCCACATCGGCAAAGGTGTATTTGCCCAGGTTACGCAGACGCTCTGCAATCAGGAACAGAATGATGGGCCAGCCCACCAGAAAGCCGATCGAATAGATCAGGCCGTCATAGCCGGACGTGTACACCAGCGCGGAAATACCCAGAAAGGAGGCTGCCGACATATAGTCGCCGGCAATCGCCAGACCGTTCTGGAAACCGGTAATCTTGCCGCCAGCTGCATAGTAGTCGGCTGCCGACTTGTTGCGTTTCGATGCCCAGTAAGTAATGCACAGGGTCGCACCCACAAAGACGACGAACATGATGATCGCCGAAATATTGAGCGGTTGTTTTTGCACTTCTCCAGTCAGGGCCTCCCCCGCCCAAACTGCCGGTGCAAGGGCTGTAGCGCCCAGCGTTGCCAATAAGCGCCCGATCATTGCCCAGCCTCCTTGAGAATTGCATTGTTCAGCTCATCAAACTCGCCATTGGCCCTGCGTACATAGATACCGGTCAGGATAAAGGCCGAAACAATCAGCCCCACACCAATCGGAATACCCCAGGTAATGGACGAATCGGGACTCAGCTTGGTCCCCATGATGTGTGACCCATAAGCAATTAACAGGATAAAAGCGGCATATAACCCGAGCATGATTGCCGAAAGAAGCCAGGCAAAACGTTCTCTCTTTTTTACCAGCTCCTTGAAGCGCGGGCTGTTTTGAATCGAGATATAAATGCTGTCGTTCATTATTTTTGTCCTCGCAGCACAGATGAGATGGAACGTTTTCACTATTAGGGCGGCGCAAATTCTATTCCAGACGACTTTAGTAGTAGAGCCTCTGATTTGCTGCAGCCCCCGGTTTACCTAGTCTGCAAGGACGATGACAACCATTGCCCCGCCCGAAAATGCAAAAACCGCCTGGCGAAAACACCAGGCGGTCTTGTGTACTGCGAGCTAGACGCTTCGCGATTATTTATCGGTCCACTGGGCAACACGCTCCGGGTGTTTGGCAACCCACTCTTTGGCCGCCACTTCAGGCTTGGCACCTTCTTGAATGGCCAGCATCACCTCACCAATTTCGTCTTTTGAATTCCAGGAAAACTTCTCCAGAAATGCCGCAACTTCCGGCGCTTTTTTATTCAGCTCCTTGCTGCCGATGCTGTTAACGGTTTCTGCGGCACCATAAACGCCTTTGGGATCTTCAAGAAAACGCAGTTTCCACTTGGCAAACATCCAGTGCGGCACCCAGCCGGTGACGGCAATCGGTTCGTTCTTGGCATAGGCACGCCCAAGCTCCGAGGTCATGGCCGCCCCGGAACTTGCCTGCAACTTGTAACCCTTGAGGTCGTAATCCTTGATGGCCTCATCGGTTTTAAGCATCACACCCGACCCGGCATCGATACCGACAATTTTGTTTTTAAACTCATCGCTGCCCTTCAAGTCAGCAATCGACTGTGCCTTTACATATTCAGGCACGATCAGGCCAATTTTTGCATCTTTGAAGTTGGGCCCGTAATCGACCACCTTGTCCTTGTTCTTGGTCCAATATTCGCCGTGGGTCACCGGCAACCAGGCGGACAACATGGCATCGAGTTTGCCCGTGGCCACCCCCTGCCACATGATGCCGGTGGCTACCGGCATCAATTTCACGTCATAACCCAGCTTCTGTTTAATCACCTCTGCTGCGACATGGGTGGTGGCCACGCTGTCGGACCAGCCATCCACATAACCTATATTCAGGGTCGGTTTGTTCTGCGCGCTCGCCAGACCCGCACTCATCGCCAGCACCAAGACTGCTCCTGCGCTCAAAATTCGTCGCATCTTCATCTTTGATTCCCCACAGTGCCGGGCCCGACGAGTGCCGGGCCACTTCAAGATTCCTGCAAGGCTTTACAGCCTCGTATCACTTGCTCCGGATAATCAACCGCGCCTGTTTAGCGTCCTGCTCTGACGACGACCCCCATACAACCAGCAGCGACATGGCGATCACAGCCAAATTGATGCGTGCGGACGCTGGACGGCCTGACTGACAAACATTAGATGTCAAAATCATACACAGGCGCTGCGCCTGCTCAATTGCAGGTAAGATGCGCGGCTTTGCTCCCATACGGCCCGACCATGTCTGCGACTGTCCGCTTCCCCGTGCTGCCTTATCTCCTTGCCTGCCTGCTGGGCGCATTTGCCATTGCCGGCTTCTGGTATGGCCTGGGCCAACCGGTGATATTGCCCGATGCAGCAACACCGACCCATAAACTGCAATGTGCATCCTATACGCCGTTCGATAAGGACCAGTCGCCGTTCGACCAGCCTTTTGTGCCACGGGCAGAGCGTCTGGATGCCGATCTGGCGTTGCTGGCCACGCGCTTTCAATGCATCCGCACCTATTCCCAGGCGGGCCTTGAAGCTCTGCCCGAGCTGGCACGCAAACACGGGCTCAAGCTGATGGCAGGCGCCTGGGTCAGCCGCGACCCCGTGGCCACGGAGCAGGAAGTGCAAGCCCTGATCGCTTCAGCCAATGCCAACCCGGATGTGGTCAGCGCAGTGATAGTCGGTAACGAAGCCTTGCTGCGCAAGGAGGTCACTGCCCCGCAGCTGGTCCGGCTGATCGACAAGGTGAAAAGCCAGGTCAAGCAACCGGTGACGTATGCAGACGTTTGGGAGTTCTGGCTGCAACACCCGGAAATTGCCCCGGCCGTGGACTTTCTGACCATCCACCTGCTGCCTTACTGGGAAGATGACCCTGCCGGCATTGACCAGGCGGTACAACATGTAGCGCAGGTTCGCCAGGTATTCGGCAACAAGTTCGCCCCCAAAGATATCCTGATCGGCGAGACCGGCTGGCCCAGCGAAGGTCGCCAGCGGGAAACTGCCCAGCCAAGCCGGGTGAACGAAGCAAAATTCATTCGTGGATTTGTCACCCTGGCCGAACAAAACGGCTGGAAGTACAACCTGATCGAAGCCTTCGACCAACCCTGGAAGCGTGGCAGCGAGGGGGCGGTAGGCGGTTACTGGGGTTTGTTTGATGCCGATCGCCAGGACAAGGGTATCCTCGCCGGCCCGGTATCCAACCTGCCGCACTGGCCGGTCTGGCTGGGCTTTGGCGCCGTCCTGTTTGTGGGCACACTGCTGATTGGCGGCCGGATCCGTACAAAACGCGCCGCTCTGACACTGCCAGCACTGGGTGCGGTGGCGGGATGCAGCATCGTGGCATGGGCCGAGCTGGCGTCAGTCACCAGCCGCTTTGCTGGCGAGTGGCTATGGGCTGGCTTGCTGGTTGGCCTGAACCTGATCGTACTGACCCATGGCGCATTGGCCCTGGGCCAGAAAGACGGCTGGCGAGAACGCCTGTTCAATATGCTGGAGCGCCGTGCGGGCTGGTGGCTGGCAGCCGCCGGGTTTGCCGCAGCGGTGATGATGCTTGGGCTGGTGTTTGAACCGCGATATCGAAGTTTCCCGAGTGCCGCCCTGCTCCTGCCTGCACTGGTTTATCTGCTACGCCCGGTGGGCGGCCCGCGCCGTGAGTTCGGCCTGCTGGCTTTGATCATCGGGGCAGGCATACCGGTGCAGCTGTACCGCGAAGGCCTGCACAATGAACAGGCCTGGATGTGGGCGCTGGTCAGCGTACTGATGGTGATGGCGCTGTGGCGCAGTGTGCGCAAGCGCGCATGACACCTTTCTAGTGCAATCCCCCTGTGGGAGCGAGCCTGCTCGCGAAGGCCTTAAAGACCTTTCGCGAGCAGGCTCGCTCCCACAAATGTTTCAAACTCTTACTTCGCGGCCCGCACCAGGCGCAACCCGGCGATCACCACGGCAAACACTGCGAGGCTGGCGTTATACAACGCCAGTGCGGGCAGGCCGAACAGCAGGGCCAGCACCGCCAGTGCGCAGCCGACACGACCACGCACGCAAAAAGCAATAATCGACAGCACCAGCGCGACCCAGCCCAATACCCGGAAATGAATCAACAAGCCCAGGTTTGCCCGCAACTGGCATTCCCAGCGCACAGCCTCTGCCACACAGGTCCCCACCCACTGCGAGTCCTCCATCAAGCCGTATCGCAGCCCATAACTGGCGAGCAACCATACAGGCAGAGCGATAAGCAGCAAGATCCACGGCAAACGAGGTCGCATAACAAACTCCGATAGGCAAAAACGGCGCCCAGCTTAATCCCCATCTACAGCTATACAAGCCTTGCAATCAGATATCTGTTAACTAAAGTCATTCAGCGTGTATCTTGAGTGACTTTTTGCCTGTTCGGGACTGTTTGGGGAATTATTTAGTGCCATTGAATGGCACTTCAGTACGAGCCCTGTGGTCATAGCCTGCGAAACTTTTGCGCATCTTATTTAGGGATAGCCTCCATGCTCCGTTCTCTGCCCTTCGCTGCCTTACTGGGCGGCCTTATCTTGAGTGCGTCCGCGCAGGCGGTCGATGTCGACCCCGCAACGTATGGCTACCCGATAACCAATCCGTTTGAAGCTACGATCGCCACCACTCCGCCGCAAATGCGCCCGCTGCTGCCCGACGAAGATGATATCAACCAGTCGGACTACACCCTCAACCTGCGCCCTGAACGTGAGCACATACTGCCGGCCAATTTCTGGGCGGTGAAAAAGCTCACTTACCGCATGGCCAAACAGGATCACCCGGCGCCCTTGATGTTCCTGATTGCCGGCACCGGTGCTGCGTACGACAGCAGCCTCAACGAATACCTTAAAAAGCTCTTCTATCAGGAAGGCTATCACGTCGTTCAGCTGTCATCGCCCACCAGCTATGACTTCATGAGTTCGGCCTCGCGCCTGGCCACGCCCGGCATCAGCCAGTACGACGCCGAGGATTTGTATCATGTGATGCAGGCTGTACGCGCCCAACAGGCCAATTTGCCCGTTACCGACTACTACCTCGCGGGTTATAGCCTGGGTGCGCTGGATGCTGCCTTTGTCAGCCACCTGGATGAAACACGCAAAAGCTTCAACTTCAAAAAAGTGTTGATGCTCAACCCGCCGGTCAATCTCTTCACCTCCATCAGCAACCTCGACAAGCTGGTGCAGACCGAGGTCAAAGGCATCAACAACTCCACCACGTTCTACGAACTGGTGCTGGGCAAGCTGACCCGCTACTTCCAGGATAAAGGCCGGGTCGACCTCAATGCGGCACTGGTGTATGACCTGCAAAACTCCAAGGAGCGCCTGACCAACGAGCAAATGGCCATGCTGATCGGCACGGTGTTTCGTTTCTCGTCAGCCGATATCGTGTTCACCTCGGACCTGATCAACCGCCGTGGCCTGATCACCCCGCCGAACTACCCGATCACCGAGGGCACCAGCCTGACACCTTTCCTCAAGCGTTCGCTGCAGTGTGACTTTGACTGCTACCTGACCGAGCAGGTGATCCCCATGTGGCGCGCCAAGACCGATGGCGGCAGCCTGCTGCAGTTGATCGATCAGGTCAGCCTGTACGCCCTGCAGGACTACCTGAAAAACAGCCCGAAGATTGCCGTCATGCATAACGCCGACGACATCATCCTGGGCCCTGGCGACCTCGGATTCCTGCGTAAAACCTTCGGTAATCGCCTGACGGTTTACCCCTATGGCGGCCATTGCGGCAACATCAATTACCGAGTCAACGCTGACGATATGCTGGAGTTCTTCCGTGGCTAAACAATTATTGCTTCTCGCCGCCCTGCTCGGCGCCGGCTTCGCCCAAGCCGACAACAGCAAAGCTCACACGGAACTGACCCCCGATGTCGACGGGTTTACCCAGCCGTTGAAACTGTTGAAGTTCAATCCGGGCCTGGATCAGCGTGAGTTCGAGCGCGCCACCATGAACGCTCTGAGCATCTATGACCCGCTGGAGCCGATCAACCGCAGGATTTACCATTTCAACTACCGCTTCGACCAGTGGGTGTTCCTCCCGGTGGTCAATGGCTATCGCTATGTCACGCCCAGTTTTTTGCGCACGGGTGTGAGCAACTTCTTCAACAACCTGGGGGATGTCCCCAACCTGTTCAACAGCCTGCTGCAGCTCAAGGGCCATCGCTCGATGGAAACCACAGGGCGCTTGTTGCTGAATACGACCATCGGCATCGGCGGGCTGTGGGATCCGGCCACAGCCATGGGCCTGCCCCGTCAAAGTGAAGACTTCGGCCAGACCCTGGGCTTTTATGGCGTACCCGGCGGTGCATACCTGATGCTGCCGATCCTTGGCCCGTCGAACCTGCGCGACACCACGGGCCTGGTGGTCGACTATGGCGTCAACCAGGAGATCAACTTCCTGAACGTGCCGCACGAGAGCACTCGCCATCCCGAGATCTGGGTGCTGGGCGCTGTCGACAAACGCTATACCACCAGCTTCCGTTATGGTCAGTTCGACTCGCCATTCGAATACGACAAGCTGCGTTACATCTACACCGAAGCGCGCAAATTGCAGATCGCCGAGTAAACCTGTAGCCGCTGCAACAGATTGCGATGGGTTGCGCAGCGACCCCGAGGAAGGGCCGGCGGCCCTTATCGCAGCCTGCGGCAGCAGCTACAAAAGCGAGTAGTTCAAACCCGCAAAAACTGGCACAGCGCATCGCGCTTGGCCATCGCATCGCGTCGCCCCAACTCGATCAACTCCCGACAATAACCCGCCTCGAACAGCAGGTAGCTGAGCACCCCTGCACCACTGGTTTTGGTCGCACCGGGGCCACGCAGGAACATGCGCAGCGCGGCCGGCAGCTCATGCCGATGGCGGGCCGCGATTTCGTCTATAGGCTGGCTCGGCGCAATCACCAGCACCTCCACGGGGGACAAACCGAGGTTGTCGGATTGCCTAGGCAGCAGGCGACTGAAGTGATTGAGCCGCTCAAGCAGCTCGATATCGCTTTCCAGGCTGTCGATAAACGTACTGTTGAGCATATGCCCGCCAATTTGCGCCAGCGTCGGTTGTTGAGCGTTGTAGTAGTGCGACTGGCCGGCTTGAAGGTCCGGCCCGCGCGGGTTGCCGCTCACCCCCACCACCAGCACCCGGTTGGCTCCCAGATGCAGCGCCGGACTGATTGGCGCCGACTGCCGCACTGCGCCATCGCCAAAATACTCTTCGCCGATTTTGACCGGGGCAAACAGAAGAGGGATGGCCGAACTGGCCAGCAGATGTTCAACCGTCAAAGCGGTGGGCATGCCGATGCGCCGATGGCGCAACCAGCCATTGATGGTGCCCTTGCCTTGATAAAAGGTCACCGCCTGACTGGAAGAATAGCCAAATGCAGTAACCGCGACGGCCCGCAGGTGATGCCCGGCAATCGCCTGTTCAACGCCGGGGAAGTTGATCCGGTCCTGGAGCAGATCGCGCAAGGGCGAACTGTCGAGCAGCGCCACCGGCACATGCGAGCCTAGCCCGAGCAGACTGTGAGCAAAAAAACGCGTGGCCTGATGCAAAACCCCCGACCAGTCGCTGCGTAGCACGCGCCTGCTTTCAAAGCCCTGCCAGAACAGGGTCAGGTGCTCGACCGCGCGGGTGAAATCCATCGCCCCGCTAGCCAGGCTGACCGCATTGATCGCGCCCGCTGACGTCCCGACAATCACCGGGAACGGGTTGATGGCACCGGCAGGCAGCAACTCGGCAATCGCCGCCAGCACGCCGACTTGATAGGCCGCCCGCGCACCACCACCAGACAGTATCAGGCCCGTCACCGGCGCAACCGCAGTCACGCCAGTGCGGCCGCCTCAGCCGCGTTTGTCGTACAGTTTCGGCTCGCCGGGCGGGCGGGTCTTGAAGCGGCGATGGGCCCACAGATACTGCTCGGGGCATTCACGCACCGCCCGCTCAACCCATTGATTGATTCGCAGGCAATCAGCCTCATCGCTTTCTCCGGGGAAATCCCTCAGTGGCGGATGAATGACCAGCTTGTAACCACTGCCGTCGGCCAGTCTTTGTTGAGTAAAGGGCACAACCTGCGCTTTGCCCAGTTTGGCGAACTTGCTGGTGGCGGTAACAGTGGCCGCCTGGATACCGAACAAAGGCACAAAGATGCTCTGCTTGGCGCCGTAGTCCTGGTCGGGCGCATACCAGATCGCCCGCCCTGAGCGCAGCAGCTTGAGCATGCCGCGCACGTCATCACGTTCGACAGCCAGCGAATCTACATTGTGCCGCTCACGGCCACGACGCTGGATAAAGTCGAACAGCGGGTTTTTATGTTCGCGGTACATGCCGTCGATGGTGTGTTGCTGACCCAGCAAGGCAGCGCCGATTTCCAGGGTGGTAAAGTGAAATGCCATCAGGATTACCCCCTTGCCTTCAAGCTGAGCCTGCTTCAGGTGCTCCAGCCCCTCGACATGGGCCAGCTTGGCCAGACGCGGTTTTGACCACCACCAGCTCATGGCCATTTCAAAGAAGGCGATACCGGTCGAGGCGAAGTTGTCCTTGAGCAACTGCTTGCGCTCGGCGCGGGTCTTTTCAGGGAAACACAATTCAAGGTTGCGCGTGGCAATACGTCGGCGATCACCGGCCACCCGATACATCAGGGCGCCGAGACCACGGCCGATACACAGTTGTACTTTATAAGGCAGTTGCACGACCAGCCACAGCACGCCGAGACCCAGCCATAGCAGCCAGAAACGCGGATGAAAAAAAGCGGCACGAAAACGCGGGCGATCCATTAATGATTCCGGACAGACACAAGGGTCGGCCATTCTACATCGTTAGACCCGGCTTGCGGCCTGCCGGCGTTCTCGTTATAAGTCTCAGCACTTTAAGTGACAAGTCGCGTTAAGCAACCATGAGCCAAACCGAATCGCTAGACCAAGCCCCCGTGTTCCAGCTTAAGGGCAGTATGCTCGCCATCACGGTGCTGGAACTTGCGCACAACAACCTTGAAGCCCTGGACCGCCAACTGGCCGCCAAAGTGGCCCAGGCCCCGAATTTTTTCAGCAATACCCCGCTGGTACTGGCGCTGGACAAGCTGCCCGCCAGTGAAGGCGCCATCGATTTGCCGGGGCTGATGCGCGTCTGCCGCCAACATGGCCTGCGCACCCTGGCCATTCGCGCCAACCGCATCGAGGACATCGCTGCCGCCATTGCCATCGACCTGCCTGTACTGCCACCCTCCGGCGCCCGTGAGCGGCCGATTGATCCGGTTGAAGTGGTGGTCGAGGCAAAAAAACCGGAAAAACCGCCAGAGCCGGCGATCAAGCCGACCAGGATCATCACCAGCCCGGTACGCGGCGGCCAGACGGTGTATGCCGAAGGCTGTGACCTGGTGGTGATCGCTTCAGTCAGCCCCGGTGCGGAACTTATGGCCGATGGCAACATCCATGTGTACGGGCCTATGCGGGGCCGCGCACTGGCCGGGCACAAGGGCAACACCAAGGCACGGATTTTTTGCCAGCAGCTGAGCGCCGAGCTAGTGTCAATTGCGGGCAAGTACAAGGTATCCGAAGACCTGCGTCGGGATCCTCTGTGGGGAACAGGTGTTCAGATCAGTCTGTCAAGTGACATGTTGAACATCACCCGGCTTTAACGGATACTCTCGCCATTTTCCAAGCATCTCAAAATCGTAGTGAAAACAGACTTTTCCTTGTAGGGACAAGCAATCAGGCAGTGTTTACACAGCGTAAACGCGACTTGAACAATGACCCGCCAAGGCTGTTCACCTGCAGTCGTTCATAGAGATGTTATTCAGGGGCTAAAAAGTCCTTTTTCCTTAGGGGTGAAACACCTTGGCCAAGATTCTAGTGGTTACATCCGGCAAGGGTGGTGTGGGTAAGACCACCACCAGCGCCGCTATCGGTACCGGCCTCGCTCTGCGCGGCCACAAAACAGTGATCGTCGACTTTGACGTCGGCTTGCGTAACCTCGACCTGATCATGGGTTGCGAGCGCCGCGTGGTGTATGACTTCGTCAACGTGGTCAACGGTGAAGCCAACCTGCAGCAGGCGCTGATCAAAGACAAGCGCCTGGAAAACCTCTACGTGCTGGCCGCCAGCCAGACCCGTGACAAGGACGCGCTGACCAAGGAAGGCGTCGAAAAAGTTCTTATGGAGCTTAAGGAAACCTTCGAATACGTGGTCTGCGACTCCCCGGCCGGTATCGAAACCGGTGCCCACCTGGCCATGTACTTCGCTGACGAAGCGGTAGTCGTGACCAACCCGGAAGTGTCCTCGGTACGTGACTCGGACCGCATGCTGGGCCTGCTGGCCAGCAAGTCGCGCCGCGCCGAACTGGGCCAGGATCCGATCAAGGAGCACCTGCTGCTGACCCGCTACAACCCTGATCGCGTTTCCAAAGGCGAAATGCTCGGCGTTGAAGACGTCAAAGAGATTCTGGCCGTGGCCCTGCTGGGTGTGATCCCGGAGTCCCAGGCTGTTCTCAAGGCATCCAACCAGGGCGTGCCAGTGATCCTTGACGATCAAAGCGACGCCGGTCAGGCCTACAGCGATGCCGTTGATCGCCTGCTGGGCAAAACCGTGGAGCACCGGTTCCTTGATGTACAGAAGAAGGGATTCTTCGAGCGCCTGTTTGGAGGCAACTAAACAATGAACATTTTTGACTTCTTTCGTACCCGCAAAACGCCAACAACCGCGTCGGTGGCGAAAGAGCGTCTACAGATCATCGTGGCGCACGAGCGTGGCCAACGCAGCACCCCGGACTACCTGCCTGCCCTGCAAAAAGAGCTGGTCGAGGTGATCCGCAAATACGTCAACATCGGCGACGATTCTGTACAGATCGCCCTTGAAAACGAAGGTAGCTGCTCGATTCTGGAACTCAACATCACACTGCCAGATCGTTAATCGATCCGGCGGGCACCACGGCGACCTCGGTGCCTTCCCTGCAGGGGAGGCTCCTTTGTCGCCGTTGGCGTTTTTCAAGAGGCTGTTTTAATGCCGTTGTCCAATATTCACATTATCCATGAGGACGCTGGCGTTCTGGTGGTCAACAAGCCGACCTTGCTGCTTTCGGTGCCGGGCCGGGCCGATGACAACAAGGACTGTTTGATTACCCGCCTGCAAGAAAACGGCTACCCCGAGGCGCGCATTGTCCACCGTCTGGATTGGGAAACGTCCGGTATTATTTTGCTGGCGCGGGACGCTGACACTCACCGTGAGCTTTCCCGCCAGTTTCACGACCGCGAAACCGAAAAGGCCTACACCGCACTAGCCTGGGGCCAGCCCGAGCTGGACAGCGGCAGCATCGATCTGCCCCTGCGCTACGACCCGCCGACCAAACCCCGGCACGTGGTTGACCATGAATTTGGTAAAAACGCACTGACCTTCTGGAAGATCCTGGAGCGGTGTGGCGATTACTGCCGCGTTGAGCTGACACCGATTACCGGCCGTTCGCACCAGTTGCGCGTGCACATGCTGTCAATCGGCCACCCGCTGCTCGGTGATGGCCTTTATGCGCACCCGCAAGCCCTGGCCGCATGGCCGCGTTTGTGCCTGCACGCGAGCATGCTGAGCTTTACCCACCCGCAAACCGGTGAACGCCTGCGCTTTGAGTGCCCGGCACCGTTCTAAATACCTACCACCCCTTGTGGGAGCGGGCTTGCTCGCGATACAGGCGACGCGGTTTTGCAGGAACATCGCACTGATGCCATCGCGAGCAAGCCCGCTCCCACAAGAGCTGCATTAGAGGGCCAAATCTTGCGATCAATGCGCTAAACTCGCGGCCTTGCTGTCTGGAGTAACTTATGCGCGAAGAGTTGAACCAAGGCCTGATCGACTTCCTCAAGGCCTCCCCTACCCCCTTTCATGCCACTGCCAGTCTTGTTCAGCGCCTTGAGGCCGCCGGCTACCAGCGCCTCGACGAGCGCGAAACCTGGTTCACCGAAGCCAATGGCCGCTATTACGTCACCCGTAATGACTCTTCCATCGTCGCCTTCAAGCTGGGTCGCCATTCGCCCCTGCACGGCGGTATCCGCATGGTTGGCGCCCACACAGACAGCCCCTGCCTGCGGGTTAAGCCACAACCCGAACTGCAACGCCAGGGCTTCTGGCAATTGGGCGTCGAGGTCTACGGCGGTGCATTGCTCGCGCCCTGGTTCGACCGTGACCTGTCCCTGGCCGGGCGCGTCACTTTCCGCCGCGATGGCCAGGTCGAAAGCCAGCTGATCGATTTCAAGGCGCCGATTGCGACTATCCCCAACCTGGCGATCCACCTCAACCGTACTGCCAACGAAGGTTGGGCGATCAACCCGCAGACCGAACTGCCGCCGATCCTGGCCCAGGTGGCCGGTGATGAGCGCGTTGACTTCCGCGCGTTGCTCACCGACCAGTTGGCCCGCGAGCACGGCCTCAATGCCGACGTGGTGCTGGACTACGAGCTGAGTTTCTACGACACCCAAAGCGCTGCGGTGATCGGCCTCAACGGCGACTTTATCGCCGGTGCGCGCCTGGATAACCTGCTGTCCTGCTACGCAGGCCTGCAAGCCCTGCTCACCACCGAGACCGAAGAAACCTGTCTGTTCGTGGCCAACGACCACGAAGAAGTCGGCTCGTGCTCGGCCTGCGGCGCCGATGGCCCGATGCTGGAGCAAATCCTGCAACGCCTGTTGCCTGAGGGCGACGAGTACGTACGCACGATCCAGAAATCTCTGCTGGTCTCGGCAGACAACGCCCACGGCGTTCACCCCAACTATGCTGACAAGCACGATGCCAATCACGGGCCCAAGCTCAATGCCGGGCCGGTGATCAAGGTCAACAGCAACCAGCGCTACGCCACCAACAGCGAAACCGCCGGATTCTTCCGCCACCTGTGCATGGCCGTGGAAGTCCCGGTGCAAAGTTTTGTGGTGCGCAGCGACATGGGTTGCGGTTCGACCATTGGCCCGATCACTGCCAGCCACCTGGGCGTGCGCACCGTGGATATCGGCCTGCCGACCTTCGCCATGCACTCGATCCGCGAACTGGCCGGCAGCCATGACCTGGCTCACCTGGTCAAAGTGCTGAGCGCGTTCTACGCCAGCAACCAGTTGCCGTAAGGCATATTCCTTGAAGCCGCTGCCGCAGGCTGCGATAAGGGCCGCAGGACCTTCGATAAAGCAGGGTCGCTGCGCAACCCGTCGCAGACTGCGGCAGCGGCTTCAAGGTTCTGCGTCTGGCTGATTCATTTTTGATACACATCACCACACATCTGCGCAAACCGACCTAGACTTGGGGCACTCACTTGCACAGGTCCCTCTCACCATGTTTGAAACCACTGCCTTCCACTCCATGATGATTCCAATTATCTGCGGCATGCTGCTGCTGACCATTGGCTTCAACTTTCGCGAACGCAGTAGTGGCATCGGCGTGCTGATGATCTGGGCTGGCATGCTGCTGATATTCGGCACCATCATCTTCAAAATCCTCGCCAAACTGAATGAGTAGCCCCGACATTTTCCCGCCCCGGGCCCGCGATCATTTATTTATGTGACAAGAAATGAATGATCACGGGGCCTAGCGTACACTCGGCCAATTCGCTCCCCCTCGAGGTTGATCGCCCAGTGTTTTCCCGTCTTGTCGCCCTGCCCTGTTTCCTGCTGGTTTGCCTGCTGACGCTCTTGCCCATGACCTCTGCGCAGGCCGTCGGTTTGCCGGGCATGCTGGGCAGTTCGGACAAAATCCAGGCACAACCTACCGAGCCACTGGGCCAATCGCTGGACGAGGTGATCAAGAACCTCGAAAACGATCAGCAGCGCAGCAAGCTGTTGGCCGACCTGAAAAAACTTCGCGATGCCACCAAAAAAGCCCAGCCCGAAGCCGAGATAGGCGTTCTGGGGTTGATCGGCAGCACCCTGGCTGATCTCGAAAAGCAGTTTTCCGGCGATGACAGTCCAACCTATCGCTGGACCAAGGAAATCTCCCAGGCCAAGGAAGAACTTTCTGCATTGATGCTGCCAGCCAATGAATGGCTGCCGATCATTTTTGGCTTTGCCCTGGTCATCATGATCTGGAGCCTGCTGGCCGCCCTGCTGATCTGGGTCAGCCACCGGGTGCGATTGCGATTTGGCCTGAGCGAGGAATTGCCGCAACACCCCAAGGCCGTCGACATGCTGCGCTTTGCCTTGCGCAAGCTGGGGCCGTGGATGGTCGCGCTGATGATCACGGTGTACATGAGTTACTCCCTGCCGTCTTCGCTGGGCAAGGACCTGGCAATGGTGCTGGCGTACGCGCTGGTTATTGGCACCTGTTTCTCGGCCATCTGCGTGATCCTTTTCTCGCTGCTCGATGGCCCCCACCGGCACCGCGCCCTGCATATCCTGCGGCACCAGGCATTTCGCCCGCTGTGGTGGATCGGCAGCTTCGCAGCCTTTGGCGAAGCACTGAGCGATCCGCGGCTGGTGGCCACCCTCGGGGTTCACCTGGCGCATACCGCGGCGACCTTTGCCAATGTGATGGCGGCGCTGTCCACCGGCCTGTTTATCATCCGTTTCCGCCGCCCTATCGCCCACTTGATCCGCAATCAACCCCTGTCGCGCCGCCTGACCCGTCGCGCCCTGAGCGACAGCATCGAGATCCTCGGCACTTACTGGTATGTCGCGGCGCTGATTCTGGTGGGCATCTCGCTGGCGGCCACGTTTATCTCGGCAGGCGACACCAGCACCGCGCTGCGCCAGTCGCTGATCTGTACCGTGCTGGTGGTGTTGTGCATGGTGATCAACGGGCTGGTGCGCCGTCATGCGCAAAAGCCGCAACGTGGCCACAAGCGCCATGCGCTGTATTCCGAGCGCCTGAAAAGTTTCGTCTACACCCTGGCCCACCTGATTGTGTGGCTGGTGTTTATCGAGCTGGGGCTGCGGGTGTGGGGTATGTCGCTGATCGGCTTTACCGAGGGTGAGGGTCACGAGATCAGCGTCAAGCTGTTCGGCCTTGGCGGTACGCTGCTGTTTGCCTGGCTGATCTGGATTCTCGCCGACACCGCCATCCACCATGCCCTGACCCGCTCGCGCAAGGGCCTGGCCAATGCCCGCGCGCAAACCATGATGCCGCTGATTCGCAACATCCTGTTTGCCGCGATCTTCATCATTGCGCTGATCGTCGCCCTGGCCAATATGGGCATGAACGTCACCCCCCTGCTTGCGGGTGCCGGCGTAATCGGTCTGGCCATCGGTTTTGGTGCTCAGTCACTGGTTGCCGACCTGATCACGGGCCTGTTTATCATTATCGAAGATTCCCTGGCCATCGACGACTACGTCGATGTCGGCGGGCATCTGGGCACGGTTGAAGGGCTGACCATTCGTACCGTGCGCCTGCGCGATATCGACGGCATCGTGCATACCATCCCGTTCAGTGAAATCAAAAGCATCAAAAACTACTCCCGGGAATTTGGCTACGCCATCTTCCGCGTCGCCATCCCCTACAACATGGAAATCGACGACGCCATCAAGCTGATGCGTGAAGTCGGGCAAAAGATGCGCACCGACCCGCTGCAGCGGCGCAATATCTGGTCGCCGCTGGAGATTCAGGGGGTCGAGAGCTTCGAATCCGGCAGCGCCATTTTGCGTGCCCGCTTCAAGACAGCACCGATCAAGCAATGGGAAGTGTCGCGGGCGTTCAACCTGTCGCTCAAGCGTCACCTGGATGAGGCCGGGCTGGACCTGGCCACCCCGCGCTTGAGTGTGCAGGTGGTAACAGCGGGCAGCGGTATCCTGCAAAAGGATTGAGCCAAAAACTTGTGGGAGCGAGCCTGCTCGCGATGATATCGGCCCGGCTCTCCTGACAGACCGCGCAGTATGCATCGCGAGCAGGCTCGCTCCCACAAAAGCAGGTTTGTTCAACGCTCCTGCACATCCACCCCGACATGAATCGCATCATGTCGCCAATACTCCAGATCACAGTCGATCAGCCGTTCGTGCTGGTCGTAATTGACCCGCGCAATGCGCAAACCCGGGCTGCCGGTTGATACCTTGAGCGTCGCTGCAGCCTCTACCGGCAGCGCCGTAGGCACAATCTCAAAACGCACCCGGCCGTAATGCAAATCGTAATGCCGGGCATACAGCTCAGTAATCGACTGCGTCAGATCAAGGTCAAGGATCTGCGGGAAGTACTGCGGATTCAGGTAGTGCTCCACATACAGCACCAGCCGCCCGTCAATCCGCCGGCCCCGGCAGATCTGGATCACGCTGGATAACGCTGGTAACTGCAAGCGCTCACACACCGCAGCCGTGGCCGGCAGCAGGCGCGCCGAGATCACCTCGGTGGTTGGCACTCGCCCCTGGGCCGTGACCATGGCATGAAAGTGGCTGCGCTGCATCAGGTTGTACGCCAGACGCGGCGGCGAAATAAACCAGCCGCGCCGCTCCTCCCGATACACCAGCCCCAGGGATTCAAGCTGTAACAACGCTTCGCGCACGGTGACGCGGGTGGTGGCGAATAACTCGCTGAGTTTGCGCTCGGCCGGCAGCTGACTGCCTCCCGCCAGTAGACCGTGCTCAATCTGCTCTTGCAGCGTGCGACTTATCGCTGTTACCGCCTTGGGTGCACCTTCTCGCATCAACGTTACCTGGCTGGACTAGTCCAGCACCAAAAGTGGGCAAACATGGCCGTCAAACGGTCACTCCCTGAACCTGTCAGCCTAGGCAGAACATATGACTGTTCGATGACAAGAGGGCGCTCATATACCCGTCAAAATGCGCCAAACCCCTTGCCAGCCGGGGCCTTCCCGATGGTCTACGCTTAGCCGGAACACACACGCTGGCTGGCGATATGCCTTGCACAACCAATGCCGACATTAAAGTGTCATCTGCCGGGCTTAAATTGGCTCAGGTATTGCTGACCTAGACCAACCCACCGCAAAAGAGCAATAAAACCCAGCGTTGAAAACGCCCAAGGAGCTTCGGATGAAACAGTTTTTCCTCGCATCACTGTTAGGTTCAAGCATTGCCCTGTGCACATCGGCCATGGCCGCCGATGTCGATTTAAAAGCCCTGGAAGCCGCAGCAAAGGCTGAAGGCACGGTCAACAGCGTCGGCATGCCCGATGACTGGGCCAACTGGAAAGGCACTTGGGCCGATCTGAACAAGCTCTACGGCCTCAAGCACATCGACACTGATATGAGTTCGGCCCAGGAAGTGGCCAAGTTTGCCGCGGAAAAAGACAACGCCAGTGCCGACATCGGTGACGTGGGCGCCGCCTTTGGCCCGATTGCCGTGGCCAAAGGCGTAACCCAGCCGTACAAGCCAACCACCTGGGAACAGATCCCGGACTGGGCCAAGGATAAAGACGGCAACTGGGCTCTGGCCTACACCGGCACCATTGCGTTTATCGTCAACAAGAAGCTGCTGCACGGCTCTGAAGTGCCGACCAAATGGGCTGACCTGAAGTCGGGTAAATACAAGGTCTCGATCGGTGATGTCAGCACCGCGGCCCAGGCCACCAATGGCGTGCTGGCTGCAGCCATTGCCAATGGCGGCGATGAAAAGAACGTGCAACCGGCCCTGTTGATGTTTGCCGACATCGCCAAGCAAGGCCGCCTGTCACTGGCCAACCCGACCATCGCCACGATGGAGAAAGGTGAAGTGGAAGTCGGCGTGGTCTGGGATTTCAACGGCTTGAGCTACAAAGCCAAAATGGCCAACCCGGATGACTATGTGGTGCTGATCCCGTCCGACGGTTCGGTGATCTCGGGCTACACCACCATCATCAACAAATACGCCAAACACCCGAACGCCGCCAAGCTGACTCGCGAATTCATCTTCAGCGATGCCGGGCAAACCAACCTGGCGCGGGGCAATGCACGGCCGATTCGTGCCGAGCACCTGAAGCTGCCGGCTGACGTGCAGGCCAAGCTGCTGTCCAACGACCAGTACAAAAATGTCACCCCGATCAAAGACGCCGACGCCTGGGAAAAGACCTCCAAGGCCTTGCCGCAGCTGTGGCAGGAAGAAGTCATCATCAATATGCAGTAACCCTGCGCCTTGATCTGCGTGGGAGCGGGCTTGCTCGCGATGCCATCGACTCGATCCATCTGATGTGCCGGGTTGTACCCATCGCGAGCAAGCCCGCTCCAACAACAGCTTTTGCGCTGCGCCAGCGGAGTCTTACATGAAACACAACGTCATTCTGGTAGTGCTCGACGGCTTGAACTTTGAGGTCGCCCGCCTTGCCATGGGCCATCTGCAGGCCTATGTCAGTGCAGAACGGGCCGCACTGTACAAGCTCACCTGCGAGTTGCCAGCCCTGTCGCGCCCGCTCTACGAGTGCATCCTCACCGGCGTGCCGCCGATTGAAAGCGGCATTGTCCACAATAATGTCTCGCGCCTGTCCAACCAGCGCAGCGTGTTCCATTACGCTCGCGATGCCGGGTTGAGCACAGCGGCAGCGGCCTATCACTGGATCAGTGAGCTCTATAACCGCTCGCCATTCGTGATTGCCCGGGATCGCCATACCCTGGCTGGGGACTTACCAATCCAATACGGGCATTTCTACTGGAGTGATCATTACCCTGACTCCCACCTGTTCGCCGACGCAGAAAGCCTGCGGGTGGCACACAAGCCGAATTTTTTACTGGTCCACCCCATGAATATCGACGATGCCGGACACAAACACGGCCTCGATACCGCGCAATACCGCAACAGTGCGCGTTCGGCCGACATTATCCTGGCCGACTATCTGCAAGGCTGGCTGCAGGCCGGCTACCAAGTTCTGGTCACTGCTGACCACGGCATGAACAACGATCGCTCCCATAACGGCTTGCTGCCCGAAGAGCGTGAAGTGCCACTGTTTGTGCTGGGCGATGCGTTCAGCCTGAACCCGGATGTCATGCCAAAACAGCTCGAGTTGTGCGGCACGATCTGCGAGTTGCTTGGCGTAGCTCACGACAAACCGCTGTGCCGCGAGCTGCTGAGGCCCGCGCCATGACCCGGGGCAAATGGCTTGCAGTCCTGTGCCTGGTGCCCTTCGCGGTATTTTTTATCGTATTTCAGATCGCCCCGCTGGTGTGGGTGCTGATCCACAGTGTGCAATCGGAAGAAAGTGGCTGGGGCCTGGCCAACTTCATCAAGATCTTCAACTCTAAATTCTATCTGCAGGCCATCCAACACAGCCTGGAGATCAGTTTCTGGTCCAGCCTGTTCGGCATCATCATTGCCATACTGGGCAGCTATTCGCTGCGCAAGGTGGATTCGCGGCTGCGCAATTTCGTCAACGCATTCGCCAACATGACCAGCAACTTCTCCGGCGTACCGCTGGCCTTCGCATTCATCATTTTGCTGGGCTTTAACGGCAGTATCACGATCATGCTCAAACAGGCAGGGATCATCGAGGATTTTAACCTCTACTCGAAAACCGGCCTGATCATCCTGTACACCTACTTCCAGATCCCCCTCGGCGTACTGCTGCTTTACCCTGCCTTCGATGCCCTGCGCGAGGACTGGCGCGAATCGGCCTCCCTGCTGGGCGCCAACAGCTGGCAGTTCTGGCGGTTTATCGGCCTGCCGGTACTGACCCCGGCACTGCTCGGCACCTTCGTTATCCTGCTGGCCAACGCCCTGGGGGCCTATGCCACGGTGTATGCCTTGACCACCGGCAACTTCAACGTGCTGCCCATCCGCATTGCCGCGATGGTGTCAGGCGATATCAGCCTGGACCCGAACATGGCCAGCGCCCTGGCCGTGATCCTGGTGGGGCTGATGACCCTGGTAACCCTGGTGCATCAGTGGCTGTTAAAGAGGAGCTACCATGTCGCGCGCTGAAACCACTTCCGCCAGCCTGTACCACCGCAGTGTGGTCTGGCTGCTGTTTCTGATTTTGTTGCTACCGCTGCTGGGCACGTTTATCTACTCGATCGCCAGCAGTTGGTCAGCCACGGTGTTACCCAGCGGTTTTACCTTCAAGTGGTATGACCAGCTGTGGAGCGACCCGCGCTTCCTCAAGGCCTTCGGCCAGTCGCTGCTGGTCTGCGTCGCCGCACTGGTGCTGTCCGTGGTGCTGATCCTGCCGCTACTGTTTGTGGTGCATTACCACTTCCCCAAGCTGGATGCGCTGATGAACATCCTGATCCTGCTGCCCTTCGCCGTGCCGCCGGTGGTGTCATCGGTAGGCTTGCTGCAACTCTATGGTTCCGGCCCGCTGCAAATGGTCGGTACGCCGTGGATCCTGATCGGCTGTTATTTCACCGTCGCACTGCCGTTCATGTACCGCGCGATCACCAACAACTTGCAGGCGATCAACCTGCGCGACTTGATGGACGCGGCCCAACTGCTGGGTGCCAGCACCTGGCAGGCGGCATTTTTGGTGGTGCTGCCCAATTTGCGTAAAGGCCTGATGGTAGCCCTGCTGCTGTCATTCTCGTTCCTGTTTGGCGAGTTTGTGTTCGCCAATATCCTGGTCGGCACCCGCTACGAGACCTTGCAGGTATTCCTGAACAATATGCGCAACAGCAGCGGCCACTTCACCAGCGCGCTGGTCATATCCTATTTCCTCTTTGTACTGGTGCTGACCTGGGTTGCCACCTTCCTGAACAAGGACAAAAGCCAATGAGCTTCGTCAGCGTTGAACACCTGCAAAAATCCTATTCCGGCACCCCGGTATTCAGTGATATCAACTGCAGCATCGCCAAGGGTGAATTCGTCACCCTGCTCGGTCCGTCCGGTTGCGGCAAGTCCACGCTGCTGCGCTGTATCGCCGGGTTGACGCCGGTAGATGGCGGTAAGATCCTGCTCGATGGCCAGGACATCGTGCCAGTGAGCCCGCAAAAACGTGGCATCGGCATGGTGTTTCAGAGTTATGCGCTGTTCCCCAACATGACTGTCGAACAAAACGTGGCCTTCGGCCTGCGCATGCAGAAGGTCAAGGCCGATGACAGCCACAAACGCGTGGCCGAAGCCTTGCAACTGGTGGAGCTGAATGACTTCGCCAAGCGCTATCCGCACCAGTTGTCCGGTGGTCAGTGCCAACGTGTGGCCCTGGCCCGCTCACTGGTGACGCGTCCGCGCCTGCTGCTGCTGGATGAGCCGCTGTCGGCGCTGGATGCGCGAATTCGCAAGCACTTGCGCGAGCAGATCCGCACCATCCAGCGCGAGCTGGGCCTGACCACTATCTTCGTGACCCACGATCAGGAAGAAGCACTGGTGATGAGCGACCGCATTTTTCTGATGAACAAGGGTCATATCGTGCAGAGCGGCAATGCTCAGACCCTCTATGCAGCCCCGGCAGATGCCTTCGCCGCAGGTTTTATCGGCAACTACAACCTGCTGGACGCGCAAACTGCCAGCCGCCTGTTGCAGCGCCCGGTCAGCAGCCGCATCGCCATTCGCCCGGAAACCCTGGGGTTGAGTGTGCAGGGTGAGCCGGACGGGGTGATTCTCAGCCACAGCTTGTTGGGTAACGTGATCCGCTATCGCGTCGAGGTGCGTGGCGTGCAATTGATCGTCGACGTACTCAACCGTGCGCCCGGCGATTTGTACCCGGACGGCCAAGCCGTTGCGCTATCCATCGATTCGAGCACCCTTTGTGAGGTAGCCTGATGTTCCTGAATTCACTGAAGAGAGAGTTGCGCTGATGGCCCTGGCAATTTTTGATCTGGACGAAACCCTGATTCATGGCGACTGCGCCACCCTCTGGAGCGAGCAGATGGGCCGCCTGGGCTGGGTCGACCCGGTGTCGTTCATGCAGCGCAACAACGAACTGATGGCCGCCTACAGCCGGGGCGAGCTGGCCATGGAAGACTATATGGCTTTCAGCCTGGAGCCGCTGATCGGCCGCAGCCCCGAAGAAGTCGCGCACCTGGTCGAGCCCTGGGTTGAAGACTATATCGAACCGATCATCTTCAGTGACGCAACCAGAACCATTGCCGCGCACCGCAAGGCGGGCGACCGGATCCTGGTCATTTCGGCCTCGGGCACCCACCTGGTCAAACCCATTGCCGAGCGCCTGGGTATCGATGAAGTGCTGGGCATTGAGCTGGAAGTGGCTCACGGCTTTTATACCGGGCACACGGTGGGCACTTTGACTTACCGCGAAGGCAAGATTACGCGCCTGCTGGAGTGGCTGGATGAGCAGGAAGAAAACCTGGAAGGCGCGAGCTTTTACTCCGATTCGCGCAACGACTTGCCGCTGCTGCTCAAGGTCGATCACCCCCATGTGGTAAACCCGGACCCGGTGCTGCGCGAACAGGCTGAAAAGGCCGGGTGGCCGATTCATCACTGGAAATGACCCCCTGAAACTGTGGGAGCGGGCTTGCTTGCGATGGCATCACCGCGATTTGCCTGCCAGACCCTATCGCCTGTATCGCAGGCAAGCCAGCTCCCACAGGTTTTGTGGCGCCCTCAAGGCCTGATGCCGGCCAGCTCTCGGCAAACGCCGCCCTGAAACTGTGGGAGCGGGCTTGCTCGCGATGGCATCACCGCGATTGACCTGCCAGACCCTATCGCCTGCATCGCAGGCAAGCCAGCTCCCACAGGTTTTGTGGCGCCCTTAAGGCCTGATGCTGGCCAGCTCTCGGCAAACGCCGCCCTGAAACTGTGGGAGCGGGCTTGCTCGCGATGGCATCACCGCGATTTGCCTGCCAGACCCTATCGCCTGTATCGCAGGCAAGCCAGCTCCCACAGAGGATCAGGTTAAGCTGCTGTCGATCACCAGCACCAGCTTGCCCGACACCTGGTTGCTGGCCAGTTCGGCAAACGCTGCCTGCGCGTCCTCAATCGGGAAGGTCTTGGCCAGTTGCGGACTCAGGCGGCCTTCGGTAAACAATGGCCATACCTGCTGCCCCAGATCACTGAGCAAATCCGCCTTGAACTGATCGCTGCGGCTGCGCAGGGTCGAGCCCAGCAACTGAATACGCTTGCCCAGGACCAGCGCCAGATCCAGCTCGGCCTTGCGCCCGCCCATCAGGCCAATCAACACCCAGCGCCCGTCCTGGGCCAGCAGTTTGAGGTTGGATTCGGCATAGTTGGCCCCCACAGGGTCCAGCACCACGTCGAAAGGCCCCAGCGCCTTGAGACTGTCCAGCCCCTCGGTACGCACCACGCCACCCTGGGCACCCAGCGCCTGGCAGTAAGCCAGGCGCTCGGCCGAGCCCACGCTCACCCAGCACGGGCTGCCAAAGGCTTTGCACAGCTGAATGGCCGCTGAACCAACACCACTTGCCCCCGCGTGCAGCAATACTTTTTCGCCCGGCTTGAGCGCGGCCAGTTGAAACAGGTTCAGCCATGCCGTGCTGTACACCTCGGGCAATGCCGCAGCCTCCAGCAGCGACAAACCTTCAGGCACCGGCAGTGCATGACGGGCATCAACCACCACTTCCTCGGCCATGCCACCCCCGGCCAGCAAGGCACAGACGCGATCACCCACTTGCCAGGACGACCCTGGCCCTACTTCGCTGACCACACCTGAACACTCCAGGCCCAATACCTCACTGGCCCCCGGCGGCGGCGGATAGAGTCCGGCGCTTTGTAACAGATCGGCCCGATTGAGTCCGGCTGCCGCCACACGAATACGGATTTGCCCTACATCACAGGTGGGGCTTGGCTCTTCAACCCACTTCACTTGACCTTCAACGCCTTGCAATGCTTTCACAGTGCCTCCATAGTGAGTCTGGACTGAGCCCGGAGCTGTTGCACCGGGCTTTTTGCATTATGCGACCGGTCCTTGATGGAACCGGCGACTTCAAAGACGGCCTAATATGCGTTATCAATTGCCCCCGCGTCGAATCAGCATGAAGCATTTATTCCCTAGCACCGCACTTGCCCTATTCATTGGCCTAGGCGTTTTGCCGTTTTCGGCCAATACGTTCGCCGCTAACAGTTGGGATAACCTTCAGCCCGATCGTGATGAGGTAATTGCCAGTCTTAACGTTGTTGAGCTGCTCAAGCGCCATCATTACAGCAAGCCGCCACTGGATGATGCCCGCTCGGCAATCATCTATGACAGCTATCTGAAGCTGCTCGACCCTTCGCGCAGTTACTTTCTGGCCAGCGATATTGCCGAATTCGACAAATGGAAATTCCAGTTTGACGACTTCCTCAAAAGCGGCGATCTGAACCCCGGTTTCATTATCTACAAACGCTATCTGGATCGCGTCAAATCGCGCCTGGACTTTGCGCTTGCCGAGTTGAACAAGGGCGTTGACTCGCTGGACTTCAATGCCAAGGAAACCCTGGAGATCGACCGCAAGGACGCTCCATGGCTCAAGACCGAAGCCGAACTCAACAACCTGTGGCGCAAACGCATCAAGGATGAAGTCCTGCGTCTGAAAATCGCCGGCAAAGAGCCTGCGAAAATCCAGGAACTGTTGACCAAGCGCTACAAGAATCAATTGTCGCGCCTTGACCAGACCCGCAGCGAAGACATCTTCCAGGCGTATATCAACACCTTCGCCATGTCTTACGATCCGCACACCAACTATCTGTCGCCAGATAACGCGGAAAACTTCGATATCAATATGAGCCTGTCGCTGGAAGGCATTGGCGCCGTGTTGCAGAGCGATAACGACCAGGTAAAAATTGTCCGTCTGGTGCCGGCAGGCCCGGCCGATAAAACCAAGCAGGTCGCACCGGCCGACAAGATCATCGGCGTTGCCCAGGGCGACAAAGAGATGGTCGACGTGATCGGCTGGCGTCTGGATGAAGTGGTCAAGCTGATTCGTGGCCCTAAAGGCTCCGTGGTGCGCCTGGAAGTGATTCCGGCGAGCAACGCACCCAATGACCAGACCAGCAAGATCGTGTCCATCACCCGTGAAGCGGTGAAGCTTGAAGAGCAGGCGGCGAAAAAGTCGATCCTCAACCTCAAGCAGGATGGCAAGAACTACAAGCTGGGCGTGATTGAAATTCCGGCGTTCTACCTGGACTTCAAGGCGTTCCGTGCTGGCGACCCGAACTACAAGAGCACCACCCGTGACGTTAAAAAACTGCTGACCGAGTTGCAGAAAGAAAAAGTCGATGGCGTGATTATCGACCTGCGCAACAACGGTGGCGGCTCGTTGCAGGAAGCCACCGAACTGACCAGTCTGTTTATCGACAAGGGCCCGACCGTGCTGGTGCGTAATGCAGACGGCAAGGTCGACGTGCTTGAAGACGAAAACCCGGGGGCGTTCTACAAAGGCCCGATGGCATTGCTGGTCAACCGCCTGTCGGCTTCGGCTTCGGAGATCTTCGCCGGTGCCATGCAGGACTACCACCGCGCGCTGATTATCGGCGGCCAGACGTTCGGCAAGGGCACGGTGCAAACCATCCAGCCGCTGAATCACGGTGAGCTGAAACTGACCCTGGCCAAGTTCTACCGGGTTTCCGGCCAGAGCACCCAGCATCAGGGCGTTCTGCCTGACGTCGCCTTCCCGTCGATTATCGACACCAAGGAAATCGGCGAAAGCGCACTGCCCGAAGCCATGCCGTGGGACACTATCCGTCCTGCGATCAAGCCCGCCGTCGACCCGTTCAAGCCTTATATCGACAAGCTCAAGGCCGAGCACGAAGCCCGGGTGGCCAAGGATGCCGAGTTCATCTTTATCCGGGACAAACTGGCCCTGGCCGAGAAGCTGATGGCCGAAAAGACCGTCAGCCTCAACGAAGCCGAGCGTCGCGCCCAGCACGCCGATATCGATGCCAAGCAGTTGGTGATGGAAAACGCCCGCCGCCAGGCCAAGGGCGAAGCGCCGCTCAAGGAAATGAAGAAAGAAGACGAAGATGCACTGCCGGTCGAGCCTGAAAAGACCAAGCCGGAAGATGACGCCTATCTGAGTGAAACCGGGCGGATTCTGCTGGACTACCTCAAGCTCACCTCACAGGTGGCCAAGAAGTAAGTCAGGCAGGTAAAAAAAGGGCGGCCCGCATGATGCGGGCCGCCCTTTTTATTGGCTAACGGTAAAGCCTGGCCATCTGCGGGTCAGCCATCAACCCCGGGCCACCCTGTTGATACAGCACCGCCAGCTTGTGCCCTGCCAGCGGGTGCCCGGCTTTTGCCGCCATCGTCCACCAGCGTGCAGCCTCGGCAGCGTCAGGCGTCTTGCTCAGCGTCCCTGCCAGGCTGAAAACGCCTACCTGGTAGGCTGCCTTGGCGTCACCACTGAGTGCCGCCAGACGCAACAAACGCACCCCCTCCTCCCTGGCGCCCATCCCTTGACCGCGAAAGGCCAGGATATGGCCGTAGAAACTTTGGGCACTGGTGCTGCCGAGGTTGGCCATGCGTGCGAACTGGCCCTCCATCCAGCGCCAGATACGCGGCTGACGGACACACCATGGCCAGTGAAACAACTTGCGCGCCAGCCAGTAACTCAGGCGCGCCTTGAGCCGCCAGAGCACTCAAGCCTCCTCGTGCTCGTAAACATACTCGAACACCCGCACCACCTCTGAGGCATGCCAGGACGCAGCGGCAATCCCGTCCGGCGGGCCGGGGAAACGCCCGAGGCGCTCCACGCATTCGAAAAAACCGGTACGTGGCAGACGGCTTGCACCCTGGCTGATCACCAACGAACTGCGCATTGGCTGATCGGCCTTGGCATCCATCGCCGCCAGATGTTCAAGTGCGGCGGTGAGGGTCAACATGGCGGGGCTCGGCAATTGCAACCGTTCCAGTAATGCACGGTAAGTCAGCAAGTGGCGCTGTCGACGCGCCTGATCGAGTTCAGCCAACAACCCATCCCAGTGTTGACGACTGATGCGCACGTTCATGATGCTTCCCTCCAGCCTGCGATACCAAGCTCCCAGGCCAAGCTGCGACGGATAGCGAGGTCTGGCAGACGCTCGCCGGTTTCGATCATTCCCAGATATGACGGACTAATGCCTACCGTGCGTGCCAGCACCTCAAGGGCCAGGCCCTTGTTCTCGCGCAAGTGACGCAACTGATCGAGTCCGGGGTGCACCTGCTCGGGTGCCGGTGGCTGCAGATCCTTGTCAGGCTCGGCAACTGGCTCCTGGACTCCAGCAGCCTTGAGCAGTGCCTGATAACTCTCCCATGAAAGAACGGCGTATTCAGGCTCACCATTACGCTTGATGATTTGAAGATCCATTACTAAACCCCGTCAGACTTTTTTCGTAAATCGAGTCAGAACTTTCCCTTTGAGCTTAATCCTATCAGCCGCGAAGGTCTCTGGGGTTTTCACTCAAAAGTGAATAATTTGTGAAAAGAACCGAAAAAGCCGTCATTTGCTGAAAATGTTATCCACACAAATTGTGGATAACCTTGTGAACAGAGCTGTTTTTCAACCCTGAAAGGCCCGTCCCATAAGGGCTGTACTCAGATCGGGCATTTTTTACACACATAAAAAAACCCATAAATTCATTGACTTGGCAGTCAGCAACTACTAGCCAAAAGAACTTATGGGTATTGAAAATACTGCAGGACAAAGCCTACAGAAACAAAAGGTGGACTACATAAACGACAACGCCCCGTCGAGACGGGGCGTTGCCTGTACCAGAAGCTGCTTACTGGGCAGCGTCTTGTGCCGGTTTTGCAGGGTCTTTGATGCCCAGCAGCTCCAGGTCGAATACCAGCACCGAATTGGCCGGGATAGCCGGGCTCGGGCTTTGCGCGCCGTAAGCCAGTTCGCTAGGGATATACAGCTTGTACTTCTCGCCAACGTGCATCAGTTGCAGGCCTTCAACCCAACCCGGGATCACGCCGCTAACCGGCAGATCAATCGGGCTGCCGCGCTCAACCGAGCTGTCGAACACCTTGCCGTCGATCAGTTTGCCTTCGTAGTGAACAGTGACTACGTCGGTAGCTTTTGGCTGAGGGCCATCGGCTTTCTTGATAACTTCGTACTGCAAGCCGGAAGCGGTAGTGACAACACCGGCCTTCTTGCCATTTTCTTCGAGGAATTTTTTGCCTGCCGCAGAGGCTTCTTCACTCATTTTGGTCAGACGTTCTTCGGCACGTTTTTGCAGGGCTGCGAACGCTTCGATCAGTTCGTCATCCTTGAGCTTTTGCTCTTTTTTGCCGACGGCATCTTCGATGCCCTGGGCTACGGCCTTGGAATCCAGATCATCCATGCCTTCTTGAGCCAGGCTCTTGCCCATGTTCAGGCCAATGCCGTACGAGGCTTTTTGCGCCGGAGTTTTCAGCTCTACGCTGGTCTGCGAATCACAACCCGCCAGTACCAGGCTTACCAGGGCCACAGCTGCCGCCAACCGATGCTGTTTCATGCTATTTCCTTGTTCATGCGCCAAATGGGCAATCGAATAAAGCCGCGAGCTTATCAGGCGGCCGCGACCAATGGCTACCGGCATAAGAGAGGCAATTGGTGGATAAGTTCATGCATTAATAACAATTCATTTTAGCCGCAACTTTTGTTAACACATCGGTAAACCCGGCAATGCACCCCCCTGCTCTCTTGATGCCTGACCGCAGCTGAGGCATAAGGCTGTAATTATTTTTACAAGGAGCGTTACTGTGCGTCTGTTTTACCGTGTTCTGCTGGGGCTGCTGGTGGCTGTAGCCATGGGCCTTGGCCTGGTGATCTATTTTGTCGCCAATCCAAAACTGCCAGCCTACCAGCCTGTGCAGCAACTGCACTACCTGGATCAGTGGAGTCCTGCTGAGCGCCAGACCTACTACTACACCCCCCAGGGCACTCAGGTTAAAGGCCTGCATTACGACTGGTTCAGCGCCCTGGAGCTGCCGTTTTCCAAACAACCCTTCGCGGCCCCCGAGTACCTGGCGCGCTTCGGCTTTCTGGTGGACCCCAAGCAGCAGGCCAGTGCTGCCAACCCGGGTAACCTGCCAGTAGGCTTTACCCGCCACCAGAACCCCGGCAGCAACGTGGAGTATCTGGATATCACCTGCGCGGCCTGCCACACCGGCGAATTGCGTTTCAAAGGCCAGGCGGTGCGCATTGACGGGGCTCCGGCACAGCATGTGCTGCCATCGAGCGTGCCAACCCTGCGCGGCGGCAGCTTCGGCCAGGCGCTGGTCGCCAGCCTCGCAGCGACCTACTACAACCCGTGGAAATTCGAACGATTCGCCCGCACCGTACTGGGCGATCAATATGATGCGCAGCACCAGCAACTGCGCAAGGACTTCAAGGTATCCCTGGACACCTTCCTTGGCGTGGCCTGGAACGATACCCATCGCGGCCTTTATCCGACACTCGAAGGCCCGGGCCGTACCGATGCCTTCGGCCGGATCGCCAACGCCAGTTTCGGCGACGCTATTTCCCCCGACAACTATCGCGTGGCCAATGCCCCGGTAGACTATCCGCATCTGTGGGACATGTGGACCTTCGACTGGGTGCAGTGGAACGGGTCAGCCAAGCAGCCGATGGCACGCAACATCGGTGAGGCGCTTGGCGTGGGCGCGATCCTGAACTTTTTCGACAAACATGGCCAACCCCTGCAGGGCGATGCCCGTTATCCGTCCAGTGTTCGCGTCAACGATCTGCACCTGATCGAAGAAACCCTGCAAAAGCTCAAACCACCGGTCTGGCCTGAAGCGCTGTTCGGTAAAATTGACCGCCCACTGGCGGCCAAGGGTCGAACCCTGTTCAGCGAAAACTGCGCCGGTTGCCATGTGCCGCCTGAAGTTGAAGAAAACGGGCGGATGGTCAAGCAACTCAAGTTGCTGCCTGTGGAAGTGATCGGTACCGACCCCAATACCGCCAATAATATCGCCGACAACCGCTACGACCTCAGTGCGCTGCAATGGGACGCAGAGGAGCTGGCCAGGATGAACGTCGACCTGTACCCCAGGACCGACGCACCTCTGGACATGAGCAAGCTGTCTGTGGCCAAGGGCCTGGCCTATGTCACCGCCTTTGTTGAAAAGCGTGCCTATCACGATGCCAATATCGGCCCCGAAGAACAGGATCGCCTCAACGGCTTTGGCTTGCCGATCGGCGTATTGGAGGTGCGTGCCTACAAGGCGCGGCCGCTGGACGGGATCTGGGCCACAGCACCCTTCCTGCACAATGGTTCGGTGCCTACGGTGTACCAATTGCTCTCGCCTCAGGCCGAGCGTGATCAGACCTTTTATCGCGGCAGTTTTGAATATGACCCGCGCCACCTGGGCTATCGCACCGAGGCCTTTGACGGCGGTTTTGTACTCGATACCCGCATCAGCGGCAACCACAACAGCGGTCACGAGTTCCGCGCCGGCCCTCGCGGCAACGGGGTCATCGGGCGGCTGCTGCAACCCGAAGAACGCTGGGCATTGCTGGAGTACCTGAAAGTGCTCGGCGGCCCTCTCGAGCAGGAATTGCCACAGCCATGAAAGATCTCCGTCATCTGAAAAAAATCGCTAAAAGGATGTTTGCATGCTGACCACTTTCTGGCTTCGACTCGGCAAATGGCTGGGCAAGCTGCTTTTACTGCTCGTTGCCCTGGGCTTGCTCGGTTGGGCGCTGGCCTCCGGCTGGTACGCCTGGCAACATCGCGGGCCGGTTTCGGCGCGCGAGCAGATCCCGGACGGTGAAGCCGCCATGACCCGGGACACCATCCAGACCGCAATCCGCATCGTCGACCAGCACCGCGAAAACACCCGCTACTTGCGCGATGCCCATGCCAAGGCCCACGGCTGCGTCAAGGCCGAAGTCGAGGTACTAGCCGACCTCGACCCGGCGCTGCGCCAGGGTGTGTTTGCCACGCCGGGCAAAACCTGGCAAGCGGTGATGCGCCTGTCCAATGGCAACGCCTACCCACAGTTTGACAGCATTCGCGATGCCCGCGGCATGGCCATCAAGTTGCAGGACGTGCCCGGCACTCAACTGATGCCAGGCCAGCAAGGGCGCACCGAGCAGGACTTTGTGATGTTCAACCATCCCAATTTCTTTGTCAGCGATGTCGCTGAATACCGCCAGAACATCGGCGCGCAGGCTGATGGCAAAAAGGTCCTGGCGTTTTTCCCGTCCTGGGACCCGCGCAGCTGGCAAGTGCGCCATCTGTTTATCGCCCTGGCTACCCTGGCGCCTGCCCCGACCAGCCCGACACAAACGACATATTTTTCTGTGTCGCCCTACAAGTTCGGCACAGCCAATGCCAAGTACCGCGTAGCCCCTGACCCCGACAGTTGCCCGGCTTACAGCCTGCCCAAGCAGAATGAGGCGCTGCCCAATTTTTTGCGTAACGCCTTGAACCAGCAACTGTCAACGGATCGGGTGCCCGCCTGCTTTGTGCTGCAGATCCAGCGTCAGGACGCCAATCGTTTTATGCCGATCGAAGACACCAGCATCGAGTGGAAAGAATCGGACGCGCCCTTTGAAACCGTCGCACGGGTCAAGGTGCCAGCCCAGGACTTTGACACACCAGGCCAGAATCTGGCTTGTGACAACCTGTCGTTCAGCCCATGGCATGGCATTGAGGAACACCGGCCGATTGGCGGGATCAACCGCCTGCGCAAGGCGGTGTATGACGCGGTCAGCGACTATCGCCACGCACGCAACGCCGAGCAGCAATAACCCGCTCATTCGACAACGGGTGCAAACCAAATGTGGGAGCGGGCTTGCTCGCGATGCAGACGGCGCGATCCTTGAATCAGATCGCGTCGATGCCATCGCGGGCAAGCCCGCTCCCACAGGGGTAGTACAGGGCCGGCGAATCAGTGAACCGGCAATTCCACGCCTTCAAACAGCTCTTCCAGCTCTTGCTTGTTGTGGCAGGCAATCGCTTTGGCCATCACTTCACGGGTGAGGTGCGGGGCAAATTTTTCGATAAAGTCGCACATGAATCCGCGCAGGAAAGTGCCACGACGGAAACCGATTTTGGTGATGCTGGACTCGAACAGCTCGCTGGCATCAAGGACCACCAGATCTTTATCCAGATTGGTGTCGACGGCCATTTTGGCCACGATGCCAACACCCAGGCCCAAACGCACATAGGTTTTGATCACGTCGGCGTCGGCAGCGGTAAATACCACTTTAGGGGTCAGGCCACGATGGCTGAACGCCTCGTCGAGCTTGGAGCGACCGGTAAAGCCGAACACATAGGTCACGATCGGGTATTCGGCCAGCGCTTCGAGGGTCAGCTTTGGCAGTTTGGTCAGTGGGTGACCCTGAGGCACCACGACGCAGCGATTCCAGCGGTAGCACGGCATCATCACCAGGTCGCCGAACAGCTCAAGGGCTTCAGTGGCAATGGCAAAATCGACAGTGCCATCGGCGGCCATCTCGGCGATCTGCATGGGCGAACCCTGGTGCATATGCAGGGCTACGTCCGGATACTGCTTGATAAAGTTGCTGATCACCGGCGGCAATGCATAACGCGCCTGGGTGTGGGTGGTGGCAATCGACAGCGTACCCTTTTTCTCGTTGGAGAATTCCTGGGCGATCTGCTTGATGCTTTCGACCTTGCGCAGGATCTCGCCAGCGGTCGTGATGATGCGCTCGCCAGCCGGAGTGACGCGAGTCAGATGTTTGCCGCTGCGGGCAAACACCTCGACGCCCAGTTCGTCTTCAAGCAGGCGGATCTGTTTGCTGATACCCGGCTGTGAGGTGTAAAGACTCTGCGCGGTGGCCGAAACGTTGAGGTCGTGGTGCGCCACTTCCCAGATGTAGCGCAATTGTTGAAGCTTCATATGCATCCCTCAAAGCTGATAGGCGCCAAGGCATCGGCGGCGATATATAACTATATGGAAGGTTGGAATAAGAAATCTAGAACTTTTTTATCATTTTTATTGATTCATCAGCCTTACACATCAGCACTGCGCCGGCGCTGCATCAGGGGCACCAGATACACCGGTATCTTGGCCAGCTCGATAACTCGGGCGGCCGTACGTCCCAAATGCGATTCGCCCCCCGAGGGCTGGGCATGACTGCCCAGTATGAGCAGGTCTACTGAAAGCTTTTGCGACTGCTCCAGAATGACGTGTGAAGGCTCCCCTTGAATAACCTTGACCGATCGGATCAAGGCCAGTTCCTGTTCCCACCCCGCCAACTCTTCGCGAAGACTCTCCAATACCCGCAACTCGATATTGGAAAGCATTGTGCTCATGCCCTGCTGGTGCAGCTCGCTCAACGCCTGCTCATCGAGATAGCTCTGCAGTACCGACTCGGCAAACAGGCCCATGGGCTCAACCACATGCAACACAAACAGATCGGCGCTGAAACTGCGGGCCATTCCAAGCGCATGCTGCATCACAACGGGCGCGTAAATGCCGAGGTCAGTGGCGTACAGGATTGAGCGAATCATGCGACCTTCCCGACAGCGTCAATATACGAAGTAAGTTGAGCTTAGCAGCGTCGGGACAAGTGCGATGCTCCGCTCGGCAACTCGCCGGCAATGCTTATTCGGGGGCGAAATCCCTGGATTCATTGCTGATGCCGTGAGGCACATGGCCGGTCGCCACCACCTGGCGCGCCCTCTCGCAATGACCGGCCTGGTCATCAAAAAATACATCCGCAGCAAAGGCTTCGAGAAAGGCCGATTTATCCAGCCCGCCCAGAAAAAGCGATTCATCCAGACGAATGTCCCAGTCACGCAACGTGCGGATCACCCGTTCATGGGCAGGAGCCGAACGGGCAGTGACCAGCGCAGTGCGAATCGGGCAGTTGTCATCGGGGAACTCGCGTTGCAACAGGTTTAAAGCCTCCAGAAAGCCCTTGAAGGGCCCGCCCCGCAGCGGATTGCGCGCAGATTCGCGCTCAAGGGACTGAAATGCCTCCAGGCCTCCGGACTGGAAAACCCGCTCCGACTCGTCGGAAAACAGCACCGCATCACCGTCAAAGGCAATCCGCAGTTCATTGCTTTCGGCACGCAGTGAGCCACCCGAGAGAATGGTTGCGGCTGCAAAACCCGCATCCAGGGCACTGCGCACATCCTCGGCATGGGTCGACAAAAACAGATCACAACCAAAAGCATTGAGATAGGGATGGGGGTTGCGCCCGCCCGAGAACGCTGCCCGGGAAATATTCAGGCCGTAATGCTGGATCGAATTGAACACCCGCAGCCCGGTATCGGCGCTGTTACGCGAGACCAGCACCACCTCGACCCGCTCCCGGCCAAGGCTGGCATTAAAGCTCAGGAGCTTCTTGACCAGCGCAAAGGCATCCCCCGGGGCCAGTACTTCATCTTCATGTTCGATCTGGTATTGCCGGTACGCCTCGATCCCCTGGGCCAGGTACACCTGATGGCTATCGCTCAAGTCGAACAGGGCCCGAGAAGAAATGGCCAGCACCAGCTTGCCCTTTAAGCCTTTGCTCATATCGCCTCCACAGCACTAAAGCGGGTTCAAACGTTGCTTCACGGTAGCTCGTCAGGCTCAAGCATCAAGGCCAGCCGAACATGATGTGCCAGCTCACCTTCGCTCAGGCGCGATTTCAACTCACCGTAAAAGGCCCCGTTGTGCACCACAAACAGGCTAGGCAGATGGAAAATTTCGTAGCGCTCGACCAACCCGCCGTTGTTGCCGGCATCAATCCAGCACAACCGTTCAACGGGCAATTGCATGCCGGGCAGCATGCGCCGGGCCACCCGGCACGCCGAACAGCCCGCTCCTGTAAAGATGACCAGCGAGGTGCCGGGAAGTGCCAGCAGTAGCTGGTCGGCATCAAAGTCAGTCAGTTCCATCGCAGTCACTATACTCATAAGACAATACTAATTTAATGGCACCTGGAGTCCGAATTCATGGGTCGTTTTTTACCTCACCCAGATGATATTCCCGTTGAGATAACGCTACGCAACCAACCTTCACTGCCGCGCCAGAAGCTGCACTCTATCAGCCTCGGCGGCGTGGCATGCAACAGCGACAGAAGCTGGCGATGCGGCACCGCCGTTGATATGTCCATGCCTACCCTGGGGGAAAACGCACGTTATCCGGGCTATATAGCCTGGTGCGAAAAGCGCAAGGAGGGTTACCGCATCGGCGTTGCCTTGATTGATGAACAAACCCTGTTTGGCGCGCGAATGGGCGAACAGGTCTGTCAGATCGAACACTTCTCACGCCTGCAGCAGCAACAAAGCCCCTGCCCCCAGGACCTGCAAGCCCTGGCTCTGGAATGGGTCACTCATCACGCCGTGGAGTTCTCGCAAGCCACCATGGACCACGCAATGGCGCAGGCCGTGCTGGATTAAAGCTGTACCTGCCCATTGTCGACCTACCGGATAACGCGTTAAGGTTCGGCTCCCCGATGCGCTCAATCAAGCTGTGCTCCGCCGCACGGGGATCGCTGGCGGCCGGCACCCGTGACCTGACGAGTAACACGATGGCTGATTTACCGATCGACGACCTAAACGTTGCCTCCAACGAAACCCTGATCACCCCTGAACAGCTCAAACGCGAGATTCCTCTCAGCGAAACAGCGCTGCGGACCGTGACCAAAGGGCGCGAGGTGATTCGCAACATCCTGGATGGCACTGACCATCGACTGTTCGTTGTCATCGGGCCTTGCTCGATTCACGATCTCAAGGCTGCCCATGAATACGCCGAGCGCCTGAAGGTGCTTGCGGCTGAAGTCAGCGACACGCTGTATCTGGTCATGCGGGTTTATTTCGAAAAGCCCCGTACCACCGTGGGCTGGAAAGGCCTTATCAACGACCCGTATCTGGACGACTCGTTCAAGATCCAGGACGGTCTGCATATTGGTCGCAAGCTGCTGCTGGACCTGGCCGAAATGGGCCTGCCAACCGCAACTGAAGCCCTCGACCCGATTTCCCCGCAGTACTTGCAGGACCTCATCAGCTGGTCGGCCATCGGCGCACGCACCACTGAGTCCCAGACTCACCGTGAAATGGCGTCCGGCCTGTCTTCGGCCGTAGGCTTCAAGAACGGTACCGATGGCGGCCTGACGGTTGCGATCAATGCCTTGCAGTCGGTTTCAAGCCCGCATCGTTTCCTGGGTATCAACCAGGAAGGCGGCGTGTCGATCGTCACCACCAAGGGCAATGCCTACGGTCATGTGGTATTGCGCGGCGGCAACGGCAAACCGAACTATGACTCCGTCAGCGTTGCGCTCTGCGAGCAGGCACTGACCAAGGCCAGGATCACCCCGAACATCATGGTCGATTGCAGCCACGCCAATTCCAACAAGGACCCGGCCCTGCAGCCGCTGGTCATGGAAAACGTGGCCAACCAGATCGTCGAGGGCAACCAGTCGATTATCGGTCTGATGGTTGAGAGTCACTTGAACTGGGGCTGCCAGGCAATTCCTAAAAACCTTGAAGACTTGCAGTACGGCGTGTCGATCACTGATGCCTGCATCGACTGGTCGGCTACCGAGACCACCTTGCGCAGCATGCATGCCAAGCTCAAGGATGTGTTGCCAAAGCGCACCCGCGGCTAACACCCCATGTGGGAGCGGGCTTGCTCGCTCCCACAATAGTTTGGCGCCAGTTCCGCACGGTTGCAGACGCACACAAAAACGCCGGGCATGCCCGGCGTTTTTGTGTGCGTGTTCTTCAGGTATTGGCCTGAGGGCGCTTGTGGCGTTCCATATAGCGCTCAACGTATGAACACGAGGGAATCACCTCATAGCCCATCTTGTCTGCGTAATCGAGCGCCTGCTCCGTCAAGGCTGCCGCAATACCCCGACCACGCAGGGCGTTAGGCACAAACGTGCGATAGATATCCAGAGTCTGCTTGCCCAGATCCATGTAGGTCAGGTAAGCACGATGACCGTCGACAGTGGTCTCAAACTGGTGACCTGCCTGGTCATGGTGGATAGACAACGCCTCGCTCATCATTGCTCCTCGCGGGTCTTGTAGTGTGACCCCTACCTTACTGATGTTTTTCCGCCGAGGGAACTACTACGCCATCACGCACGCGCTGCCAGCCCGGGATGTGCCGGCAGGCCTGATTAGAGAGTAGCCACTCTAGTGCAAATGTTCACTTCCCGGGGCAGCCAGTTGTCAGCAGATCAGGCCCGCCCAAACGTTTCGCCGGCCCGACATCCGTGACCCGGCCCTGAACATTTTCCGGAAGGTTGAGGCTATGACGTACAACCGCACTTAAAGTCACGCTGCGCCATCACTCTGATGCCACTTCGTGCACTCCAAACTGACTGTTTTACAAACACAATCTGTTAAAGCTAGCCTACCGAGATTGCCAGCCAATTATTTTTTTTGGTTCTTGCGCTAGGTCATTTTACTTACTACAAGTAATGGGTACTATGTACGCCGGCTGTTTCCTCACTTTGAAGGAACAGCTTCAATTAGAAAGTCCTTGAAGGGGAACACGATGAACAACGTTCTGAAATTCTCTGCTCTGGCATTGGCCGCAGTTCTGGCTACCGGTTGCAGCAGCGTATCTAAAGAAACTGAAGCCCGTCTGACTGCAACTGAAGATGCAGCAGCTCGCTCCCAGGCTCGTGCTGACGAAGCCTACCGTAAAGCTGATGAAGCTCTGGCTGCTGCTCAAAAAGCACAACAGACTGCTGACGAAGCTAACGAGCGCGCTCTGCGCATGCTTGAAAAAGCAAGCCGCAAGTAATAGTCCTTCGGGACTGTTATCAAGCCGACCTATTTATAGGTCGGCTTTTTTATTGCCTGCCGGTCACTAAACAGGCAATAAAAAAGCCGCCAGGGGTATTAACCGGGGCGGCTTTTTATTGCGCTTGTTCAGTACGGCTTACTGCACATAATCCAGCGACTGGCCAGTAGCCATACCGGTATTGGTTGTGCCGATTACTGCAGGTATGCCGGTTTCTGCTCCCACTACCGGGAATGCCAGATCCTTGTCTATCTGGATGCTGTTTTCAAGGTCCTGATGCTTGAGCAGGAAGTTCATGAAGCCTGCGTACTTGTTCTGCAAGTCTTCAGGGGTCAAGTGCGACTTGTCGCTCACGGCCAGCAACGAACCATCCTTCACGTTCAACGGCTCGTGAACTTCAAGGAACACCTTGCCGCCACTGACGCCAATTTTGTACGGCTCGTTGATGATCCGCACCGGCGTACCCACCGGCACCATCTGCGCCATTTGCAGCACGTTCTGGTTAAGCATGCGGAAGCAGCCGTGGCTGGTGCCCGTGCCAATGCCGAACTTGGCGTTGGAGCCGTGGATCAGGTAGCCCGGCATGCCGAGGGTGAACTTGAACGGACCCAGCGGGTTATCGGGGCCTGCGGGCACCACGTTAGGTAGCGGGTCGCCATTTTTGGCGTGCTCGGCCTTGATCGAAGCCGGCGGTGTCCAGGTCGGATTGGGCGTCTTGGCGGTGATTTTGGTTTGCCCCAGGGGCGATCCCCAACCTTCGCGGCCAATCCCCAGCGGGAAGGTGTAAACCTTGTTCTGGTCCTTGGGATAATAATACAGGCGGTATTCGGCGAGGTTGATCACGATCCCCTCACGCTTGCCCGGCGGCAGGATGAACTGGGTCGGCAACACGATATCGGTATCGACGAGGGTGCCATCCGGGTTCTTTTTGACCGGCAGCCAGGCGTCTACCCCGGGGTTGGCAGCGATCATTTCCGAATAGCCCAGCTCGTACTGGTTACCCAGGTCGGCAAAGGAGTCTTCGTACTTGCCTTTGATCACCTGCACTTCGCCAACGACATCTTCGCCAGGCGGTGGCAGCGGGAATTCAAGCGCGACCGCGGGACCCGCAACACAAAGTGCGGCAACGGACAGGTAGCGGGTAACTGCAGGTAGGCGCGACAACATCCGGAACATCCTTCGCATAATCAACGGGGGACAAAAAAAGGGAGTGTACACCGCGCCCACGGGGAGCGTGAGCCGGTCAGGGCATCAAACAGGTAAGATCATAGTTCAAAGCGCAACTCTGGCCAGATGGGCTCCGTGCCCCGGCGCTGCGACTCGATGATTGCCCGGCACAGCGGGCATAACCGGTGGTCCTGAAACACCTTGCGGGTGACATCCGACCAACGCGGTTGCGCCGGCAGCAATGAGCCACACAAGGTGCGGTCAATGGTGCCTCCCAGCTCCAGTTGACGTGTCACCAGATGCACCCGTACCTCCTGGCAGGCGAACAGATCGAGCTGCTCATCGGGCTCGATCAGTTGATAGGCATATAAAGACCAGGCAGGACGCGACATCGAGGGCTCCAAATCGGGGGGGCGCCACCTTAGCCGAAACACTGCCACTAGAAAAGCATCAAAGCAGGGGTTTTAACGCCGGCCACACATTATCCAGCAAAAGCCCCTGCGCACCGACTGCCGGGTGGATGCGATCGGCCTGCATCAGTTCGGGCTTGCCGCCCACGCCCTCAAGCAAAAACGGCACCAGGGCAACGTTTTTTTCCTTGCCCAGCTCGCTGTACACCGCAGCAAAAGCCCGGGTGTAACGCGCGCCATAATTGGGCGGCAATTGCATCCCCAACAGCAACACCTTGGCACCCGCCTGCTGCGAGGCATCGATCATTCCTGCAAGATTTTGTTTCAATTGCGCAGGGAGCTGCCCGCGCAGGCCATCGTTGCCACCCAGCTCGACAATCACTACATCCGGTTTATGCTCTGCAAGCAGCGCAGGAAGCCGCGCCAGCCCTCCGGCGCTGGTGTCGCCACTGATCGAAGCATTGACCACCTTGTCGTCGTAGCCTTGCTCCCTGAGCCGCTGTTCGAGCAAAGACACCCATCCCTGACGGGTATCCAGGCCGAAAGCCGCGCTGATACTATCGCCGACGATCAAGACAGTTCCCGCCGTTGCCGTCTGTGCCACGCACATCAGGGCCAGAGCAACACTTAAAAACCACACACGCATTGGATTCTCCATGGGCGAAAGTATTCTCACCGCGCAGAACCTTAGCAAAGTGGTTCCCAGCGCGGAAGGCGAGTTAACCATCCTGCACTCCTTGAGCCTCGAACTGAGCAAGGGCGACAGCCTGGCGATTGTCGGCGCCTCAGGTTCAGGCAAATCGACGCTGCTGGGCCTGCTCGCCGGCCTCGACCTGCCCAGCCAGGGCGAAGTAATCCTGGCCGGGCGGGCCCTGAGCACCCTGGACGAAGACCAGCGCGCCCGGGTGCGGGCCGAACACGTGGGCTTTGTGTTCCAGTCATTCCAGCTGCTCGACAGCCTCAATGCCCTGGAAAACGTCATGCTGCCGCTGGAACTGGAGGGTCGCAAGGATGCCCGCGAGCATGCCCGCCACCTGCTGGAACGCGTCGGCCTGGGCCAGCGCCTGAGTCACTCGCCACGCCAGCTGTCCGGCGGCGAGCAGCAACGGGTCGCCATTGCCCGGGCATTTGCCGCCAATCCCGACGTGCTGTTTGCCGATGAACCCACCGGCAACCTGGACAGCCACACTGGCGAGCGCATCACCGACCTGCTCTTTGAACTGAACAAGGAAAACGGCACTACCCTGGTGCTGGTGACCCATGACGAACGCCTGGCCCATCGTTGCCGGCGCCTGATCCGTCTTGAAGCTGGCCATCTGGTCGGCCCTCTGGAGCCCTGATGGCACGTCTGCCGCTGTTGCGCATGCTGAGTCTGGCCGTACGCCAATTACTGCGCGATGCCCGCGCCGGCGAGCTGCGGGTGCTGTTCTTCGCCCTGCTGGTCGCCGTGGCGGCCAGCACGGCCATCGGCTACTTCGGTGCCCGTCTTAATGGCGCGATGTTGTTGCGTGCCACCGAGTTCCTCGGCGCCGACCTGGTGCTTGATGGCACGGCACCGGCCCGTGAAGAACAAATCAAGGTCGGCAACGACCTGGGCCTCGAACACGCCCGCGTGGTCGAATTCGCCAGCGTGATTGCCACCGACAATGGCATTCAGCTCTCCAGCATCAAGGCGGCAGACGATGCCTACCCGTTGCGCGGCGAACTGAAAAGCGCCCCGCAGCCCTATGCCGAAGAACAGCCTGGGGGCGGTCCCAAATCCGGTGAGGCCTGGGCCGAAGCCCGACTGCTGACCGCGCTGGACCTGAAGGTCGGCGATGAAATCGATGTCGGTTCAAAAACCGTGCGTATCACCCGCGTGCTGACTTACGAACCCGACCGGGCCGGCAACCTTTACAGCCTGACCCCACGAGTACTGATCAATCTGGACGACCTTGCCGCCACCGGCATCGTACAACCGGGCAGCCGTGTCACCTACCGCGAACTGTGGCGCGGTGAAGCACCGGCGCTGGAATCGTATCGCCAGGTGATCAAGCCTGGCCTGGACGCCAACCAGCGCCTCCTGGACGGCCGTGACGGCAACCAGCAGATCGGCGGTGCGCTGGGCAAGGCCGAGCGTTACCTGAACATGGCCAGCCTGGTGGCGGTGCTGCTGGCGGGCGTGGCCGTAGCGTTGTCTGCCACCCGCTTTGCCAATCGGCGTTTCGATGCCAGCGCCCTGCTGCGTTGCCTCGGCCTGTCACGGCGCGAAACACTCTGGTTGTTTACCCTGCAACTGAGTGTGCTCGGGCTGATGGCCAGCCTCGCCGGCGCCTTTCTCGGCTGGCTCGCGCAACTTGGACTGTTCGCCCTGTTGCATGACCTGCTACCGGCTAACGTACCGCCCGGCGGCCTGATGCCGGCGATTGCCGGGATGGGTACCGGGCTGGTGGCGCTGGCTGGTTTCGCCTTGCCGCCGCTCGCGGCACTGGGCCGCGTACCTCCACTGCGGGTGTTGCGCCGCGATTTGCTGCCGATTCCGGCCAGCACCTGGACCGTCTACGGCGCGGCGCTGCTGGCACTGGGGCTGATCATGTGGCGCATGAGCCTGGACCTGGTGCTGACTTTCGCCCTGCTCGGGGGTGGCGTGATTGCCGCCGTGGTGCTTGGCGGAATCCTGCTGCTGGGCCTGCAAAGTCTGCGCCGCCTGCTGGCCCGTGCCTCACTGCCCTGGCGCCTGGGGCTGGGTCAGTTGCTGCGCCATCCGCTGGCCGCGGCGGGCCAGGCCCTGGCCTTTGGCCTGATCCTGCTGTCGATGGCCCTGATCGCCCTGCTGCGCGGCGAATTGCTCGACACCTGGCAAAACCAGTTGCCCAAAGATGCACCCAACTACTTTGCGCTGAATATCCTGCCGGCCGACAAGGAGGCTTTCGGCGCCCACCTGATGACCCTTCAGGCCCGCGCTGCGCCGCTGTACCCGGTCATTCCGGGGCGTCTGATCAGCATCAATGGCGAACCGGTGCAGGACATCGTCAGCAAGGACTCCAGTGGCGACAAGGCCATCCAGCGCGACCTGAGCCTGACCTGGGCCGCTGACCTGCCTGCCGAAAACCAGCTGACGGCAGGTAGCTGGTGGGGCCCGAAGCCCGAAGGCGATGTGCCGGGCGTTTCAGTGGAAGCCAAAGTCGCCGAAAGCCTCAAGCTGAAGCTGGGCGACCTGATGACCTTCACCATTGCCGGTGTCAATCGCGAAGCACGGGTCACCAGTTTGCGCAGCATCAACTGGGACAACTTCCAGCCCAACTTTTTCATGATTTTCCAGCCTGGCACCTTGCAGGACTTGCCGGCCACCTACCTCACCAGCTTTTACCTGGCACCGGGACACGACAAGGAAATCATCGAACTGTCGCGCACCTTCCCGGCCGTGACCATCTTGCCTATCGATGCATTGCTGGAGCAACTGCGCAGCATCCTGGCGCAAGTGACCATTGCTGTGGAATACGTGCTGCTGTTTGTATTGGCGGCGGGCATGGCGGTGCTGTTTTCCGGCTTGCAATCCACCCTGGATGAACGCATTCGCCAGGGCGCCCTGCTGCGCGCGCTGGGGGCCGAGCGGCAACTGCTGGTGAAGGCCCGGCGCATCGAGTTCGGCCTGCTGGGCGCCACCAGCGGCCTGCTGGCGGCGCTGGGGGCCGAACTGGTCAGTCTGGTGCTTTACCGCTTTGCCTTTGACCTGCCGTGGCACCCACATCCGTGGTTGTTGCTGTTGCCGGTGCTGGGCGCGGTGATGGTGGGCGGTGCGGGCGTGTTTGGCACACGCAGGGCGCTGAATGCCAGCCCGTTGACGGTGTTGCGCGAGGGTTGATATGGCCAGACACTATAAATCCTGGCGTTGACGAGCGCAGCGAGGCTGCGATCGTCGTTTTGGGAATCAACTGTTACGCCGCGTACATATCCGGCATTTGCGTATAACTGAAATATTGGTTTCGCCCTTACGGCGAGTCCATTTTGAAAGGACCCAAAAGGAACCAAAAGGTCCTCGCCCTACCATTCGGCCGATTCGCCAAGGTTCGCCGGCTCCTTCCGGCTCTGTTATGGGAGCGGGCTTGCCCGCGATGGCAGCACTTTGTTCCTCCAGATAGAACGAGGCTGTCTCTTATACACATCT